>CAYQZK010000034.1:0-15996 GCA_964422015.1 uncultured Methylotenera sp. | reverse complement strand
GTTTGCGTCTTTCATTGCTGCTTCTTGGTCTGCTGCTGCTGATGCAACCATTGGCGCTGCCAATGTCATACCTGCAACTAAGCCAAGAGCTAATTTGATTTTGTTGATTTGCATATTTAATCTCCAAAGTTGAACTACTAAGGGTTTATAAAAACAACTTTATTCACCAACCATTAATTTTGTTTTTTCAAAATTTTTAGTTCTTATGTGAGGCTGTTTCCATTCACATTTTCATGTGCGTACAGAACTATATTCCAGTCAATCACGAATTGCAATACATTCGTTACAATTTACTTACAATTTGTTTTAAATTTATTTTGATAAGTACATTATCTATGGGTCACAAATGCTAACATACGCAAAAATATCATTTACAATCAAATAGAAAGCGCATTTTACAACATGCAACCTAATACTTACAATTTGTTTCCAGAACTTGAAATATTTAAGAGCAATACGTTAAAGGTAAGCGATACGCACGAAATTTATTATGAGATTTGCGGCAACCCGCACGGTGAACCTGTTGTTTTTCTGCATGGCGGCCCTGGTAGTGGATGCAACCCTACTCAACGTCGTTTTTTTGACCCCTCACACTACTTTATCGTTTTAATCGACCAACGTGGTTGCGGTCGCAGCAAACCTCTTGGTAGCACCTCAGAAAACACTACAGCAGATTTAATTCATGATATTGACTTAATTAGACGTGAGTTAAACATTAAACAGTGGCACGTATTTGGCGGCTCATGGGGCAGCACTTTGGCGCTCAGTTACGCCATTAAATTCCCAGAACAAATTACCAGCCTTATATTACGAGGCATTTTTTTGAGTCGCCAATCTGAACTTGATTGGTTTTTAGGTGATGTTGCCCATTTTTATCCAGAAGTTTGGCATCAGCTTATTTCTTACTTACCTATTAATGAGCGCAATGATGTATTAACCGCTTATAGCCATCGTATATTTAATGACAGCACTACTATTAACATAGAGGCCGCTAAACGCTGGAACGCTTTTGAAAGTGCGATTATGCGACTCATCCCTAATGAGGTTGCCAATCAGGAAGAATCATCCGACGAGCTAAATGCGATTGAAGTAGCGAGAGCACGCGTACAAATACACTATATAAAGAATCAATGCTTTATTGATGGCAATGCTATTTTAAGCGCAGCATCTACACTAAAGGACATTCCAACCATTATCGTGCAAGGCCGCTATGATATGGTTTGCCCGCCAAAGAGCGCTTGGGAGCTAAGTCAAGCAATGCCGCACGCCGAATTTTATGTTGTGCAAGACGCTGGACACTCTGCGATGGAGGCCGGCGTCACTTCCACACTGGTCGCTGCAACGGAAAAATTTAAAGCACTTCGCTCTAAATAACTCAATATACTGATATTTAGAACGTATCAACAATGTATCTATGAAAAAACTTATTTTTAGTAACCCACATAAAAATCTGCAGGCAGGTCTAAAGCAAGCCATTAAAAAGCCACGAGCTGCTTATGAAGATCAGCGGTACAACACTCCATTATTTGTACTGCACGAAACCTTCAATGCTTTTCAGCGCCATAACGTATTCGGCCTTTCTGCGTCACTTTCTTTTTATGCACTTTTTGCACTCATCCCATTAGTGCTGCTCATGTTTTTTGTATTGAGTCACTGGGTATTTAGTTCAGATTACGCCATTGTAAAACTGGCAATCATTACATCAAACTTGGTTCCACGCTTTAGTAACGCCATCATGATAGAGGTATTTAACGCATCGCAACATCAAGCCGCTTGGGGTGCTGCCGGCTTATTTGTAATGCTATGGGCAGCCTCACCTCTGGCTGCGGCAATGCGATCTACTTTTTACAACATTGCATCACTAATAGAAGCCCCGTCATTCATTAGACGAAAAATCAAAGACATGCTGGCGATTGTCGGCATTCTTCTTCTGTTCTTTTTGTTCACTTTCGCTGGGCTCGCTCTCGAAAAAGTAGCAGCATTCTTAGGTGAGAACAATCAGCTATTGCACTCCATCATGAAGTCTTCAGCACTTCTAGCCAAAGCCACCTCTCTATCATTATCCCTAGGATTAACAACGCTACTCATTGCTGTTTTTTATGCAGCATTCTTTCCTGTACGTCTCCATATAAAACACATTCTCATCGGAGCATTATTCACAGCAGTTCTTTGGTTGCTCATGCGCCCTGCATTCTCCATATTTCTTTCCATCAACGAATCTCTTGGCGGCTCTGTGTTTGGTGGCATGAAAAATGTTTTCATCTCGATTACTTGGCTCTATTTTAATTTTGCTGCATTTCTACTTGGTACAGAGCTCATCGCCACCCTACGTAAAAAAGATGTGCTTTTTCTCAAAGGTTTATTCAATGAATCTTCACAGTATGAAGCCGGCTACATGCGAGAACTGATGCGCCATCATGGAAAAACTTACCGAAAGGGTGAGCGAGTATTTCAAAAAGGGGACTCACCTACTCACTTATATTATGTAGTGAGTGGAGAAATACAGTTATTACAGAACAATCAAACCATCCGCATCATAGAGGCTGGTGAGTATTTCGGTGAAATGGCTTTACTATCCAACACCCCGACTATTGCAGATGCCGTCATTACATCAAACCAAGCTAACTTAGTGCTTATCGATGCGGGCAATATTGAAACACTGCTATTAGATGAGCCCAAAGTTGCCATGAAATTTTTACATCAAATGGCCTCTAAATTACAGAAGCGAAATCAATAACTTTATTTTAGAATACCTCAACTTTTAAGATATTTAGGCAAGGTCATCATGGCAAAACAATCTGCAACGTTCAACTCACAACCTAGTCAATTTGAAATGCAATCGCTGCTCAATAAACTCAATGCAGGGAAATTAGCAGAAGCAGAAATTGCTGCCAAACAGCTGATAGCAAAATATCCAAACACTTTTTTGCTGCATCAAGTACTAGGGGTTGCGCAAGACGGCCAATCTAAATTCACGGAAGCGGTTGCCAGTTACACTAAAGCACTTTCACTGCAACCTAACACACCAGACTTACACTTTAACTTAGGCATTGCGCTGACCAACTTAGGTCGTTTGGATGAGGCAGTAACCAGCTACCGCCAAGCGATTACCTTACAACCACGTTTTTTTGAAGCTCATGGCAACTTAGGTACTGTCTTGCAAAAGCAAGGCAAGCTCGAAGAAGCTGTAATTAGCTACAAAAATGGCATCAACATCAACCCTGCTGATGCTCGCGGTCACTTTAACTTAGGCACAGCGTTGCGAGACGAAGGCAAGTTAGACGAAGCGATTAAACACTTTAGACAGGCCATCGTTATTTTTCCTAATTATGCAGATGCTCATAACTATCTTGGTGAATGCTTGCGTGACCAAGGCAATATGGAAGATGCCATCAAAAGTTACCTCGATGCCTTGGCAATCAATCCTGACCACCCAGGTGCAAACTACAACATGGCAGAATTTTTATACCTTGCAAAACGTTTTGATGAAGCCGTTGAATATTTTGAGCGCTGCAAGCTGGATGATTGGGAAGCCAGAAGCCTATATTGCCTTTACAAAGCTGAACGCTTTGATGACTTTAAAGCCAAGCTTGATGAAATTGTACGCACACACCCTAAACACAATGCCCCGTTTTTAGCTACCCTATCCACTCATTACGCAACAAACTTTGGCACTGAAGACACCTATAACTTCTGCAAGAATGGCTTTGACTTTGTTTACCAAAATAGCATTAAGGAACTAGCCGAACCTGACAGCCAATTTCTTAAAGACTTGTTAAACGACATCAATAACACCGCCATTGAAGTACGCGCGCAAGGCATGATTATTAATGGCAAACAATCCGCCGGAAACTTATTCAAACGCCCAGAAGCCTCATTTAGAAAATTGGGCGAATTAGTACGGCAAGAATTTGTTAATTACAAAAACCGTTTCGCAGGTTCAGATTGTGAACTGATTAAATCATTCCCTGATGAGCTCGAATTCACTAGCTCTTGGTACGTAAGACTCCGTCGTGGTGGATATGTTGATCGACATATCCATGAAGTAGGCTGGATTAGCGGTGCTGTGTATCTTGTTTTACCAAAGGACAGAAAAGATCCTACTGAAGGCTGCTTTGAATATGGCTTACATGGCGACAACTACCCCCAAAAACATGACAACTTTCCAGTGGGTATAGCATCACCTAAAGTCGGGGACATCGTGTTATTTCCATCGTCTTTATTTCACCGCACTATTCCATTCAACTCAAATGAAGAGCGCATTTGTATTGCATTTGATTTAAAGCCAGAGGGTGAGATTTTCATAAAATCTGCTTACTAGAAGCCAACAAGGTGGAGCTTTAAATAAAGCTCCCGCCCTTATTGTGTACAATGGCCGCCATGTCAAACACCCGCGCACAAAAGCTGCTGTACGAAATCTTCGGCTATTCAACTTTTCGCGGTGAGCAACAACAGATTGTTGAGCATGTAACGGCGGGAGGGGACGCACTTGTCCTAATGCCCACAGGTGGTGGCAAGTCACTCTGCTACCAGTTGCCAGCCCTGCTTCGCGATGGCGTTTGTATTGTAATTTCACCACTCATCGCTCTGATGCAAGACCAAGTAGACGCCTTGCAACAATTAAATGTATCTGCCGCATTTTTAAATTCCAGCATGGATGCTGAGGCCACCAACCACATTAATCAGCAATTGATTCAAGGTAAGCTAAAAATCCTGTATGTGGCACCAGAACGCTTACTGATGCCCAACTTTTTAGCTTTGCTAGAACAAGTGAATAGACATATTGGCATTAGCCTGTTTGCGATTGATGAGGCGCATTGCGTATCGCAGTGGGGGCATGACTTTCGCCCTGAATATCGCAAACTGACGGTATTACATGAGCGCTTTCCGGAAACACCCCGTATTGCACTCACTGCAACAGCTGATGCACCAACCCGAGCAGAAATCATTGAGCGACTAGCACTGGAACATGCACGCCAATTTATTTCTAGTTTTGATCGCCCAAACATTCACTATACGGTCACGCAAAAAGCGAACACCAAGCAACAATTAGAGCATTTTCTCAAAACTGAACATGCTAAAGACTCAGGCATTATCTATTGCTTATCCCGTCGCAAAGTAGAGGAAACAGCGGAATGGCTCACCTCGCGCGGATGGAAAGCACTCCCCTACCATGCAGGACTTGATGCTGGCGTGCGCAATCAAAATCAGAAAAAATTCCTGCGTGAAGACGGCATTATTATGGTGGCCACCATTGCCTTTGGTATGGGAATTGATAAACCCAATGTACGCTTTGTTGCCCATCTTGACCTACCTAAAAGTATGGAAAGTTATTATCAGGAGACTGGTCGCGCCGGACGTGACGGCTTACCTGCCAATGCCTGGATGGCTTATGGATTAGGTGACGTCGTGAGCATGCGACAAATGCTAGATTCAGGTGATGCTCCAGAAGAACGTAAGCGTGTAGAGCGTCAGAAGTTAGATGCTCTACTTGGCTTTTGCGAGTCGACCTCCTGCCGCCATCAATCACTGCTACGCTATTTCGGTGAAACGCACGCGGGCAATTGTGGGCAATGCGACAACTGCTTAGATCCTATTACCACATGGGACGCTACGCAAGCTGCCCAAATGGCTTTATCGTGCGTTTACCGGACAGGTCAGCGTTTTGGCGTTGTGCACTTAATTGATGTATTACTCGGCAAAAGCACTCCAAAAATCACACAATTTCAGCACCAGAAACTCAGCACTTTTGGCATAGGAAAATCATTATCACAAACACAATGGAGCAGTATTTTCCGGCAGCTCGTCGCTAGCGGTTTTCTTGAATCCAGTAGTGAAAGCTATGGCGGACTAAATCTAACTGAAAGCGCTCGCCCTATTTTACGCGGTGAAACTGAAGTATGGCTAAGACCCGATACTAGCGCCACATCACGTAAAGTAAGTAAAGTTGAGCGTAGCTCCCGCGCCAAAGACGCTTACATTGAGGCTGAGAATGAACCTCTTTGGCATATTCTTAAAGCTAAACGTACAGAACTTGCCCGTTCACAAAACATTCCACCCTATCTCATTTTTCACGACAGCACACTGTTAGAAATTCTTAATCGTCGCCCGCAAAACCTTACTGAAATGTCTCATATTAGCGGTGTGGGGCAAGCCAAACTCGAGCGATATGGTGATGAGTTTTTACAAGTGATAAAAGAATTTTAGAAACTTACCCTTTAAGGCATTCAGTTACCGGATGTTGTGCCGTAACTAAAAATACAGGGTAAACAAACTAACTTTTACAGGATGCTCACTATGCGCATGCTATTGCAAAATCGAACTGAATTGCCGATGAAATCTTGTGACACGGCCAACTCTAACGAAGAAAGTATCAATGAGACGCTACGACTAAAGATGTTGGAAAGTCGACGCATACAACAGGTTAATATCTTGAAACGCATGATGCACACCAATCGCCACCAAAGTGCGTAAACAGCATATCTTCAATAAATCACTCAAAAAACCTTAACTCTTAATTAAGGTAATCTGAGCACCTAAACACTCTCTCGTTGAGGCTAAGCCTGCCATCGCTCACAATAACGTGTTATATTAACCACGATTAAATCAGGCTTACATCATCAAAATAAAGGCAATAAATTTGATGTCTCAATCTGCACTTAAAAACAATCTTCTTTCACCGCAACATCTCTCTGGTGACATTTGGGGCGGATTAGCCTCCATGTTAGTAGCTTTGCCGGCTGCCATTGCTTTTGGTGTGACTATCTTCACACCGTTAGGTGGCTCTCTAGCTGCTCAAGGTGCTTTGGCTGGAATTTTTGGGACTATCGCTCTTGGTTTAGTAGCTCCACTGTTTGGTGGTAGCACCCGCCTGATTACAGCGCCATGCGCACCTGCTGCTGCAGTTCTCACCGCTTTGGCTGTAACCTTCACACAACAAAACATGCCAGCTTCATCGGTGCTATTACTGCTAGAACTAGTCGCCTTACTCACTGGCGGCATCCAGATTGCATTAGGCTTATTCGGCGTAGGTCGATTGATTAAATTCATCCCATTCCCAGTCGTAAGCGGCTACCTCAGCGGTGTTGGATTAATCATTATCAGCAGTCAGATACCTAAACTACTAGGCACACCAAGCGGCACACACTTGTTAGAAGCCCTAAAATCACCTACAAGTTGGGGATGGCAATCAATTGTTGTCGGCTCTATCGTCATCGCCACCATGGTACTAATTCCAAAAATCACTCGCGCGGTGCCGGCAACTATTCTAGCCCTACTTGCCGGCGTGGCTGGTTATCTAGTATTAGGGCAAATAGACTCCTCGCTCATGCATACACAAAACAACCCTTTGTTAGTTGGCCCACTGACAAATGGCGAGACAAGTTTCATGGAAACACTACATCAACACAGACGCGCACTATCACAGTTAGGTTTAGATGACGTAATGCTTGCGTTTCTACCTGCTCTAACACTAGCTGCGCTATTGTCCATCGATACACTTAAAACATGTGTTGTCGTTGATGCTATGACTAACACTCATCACGACTCAAACCGTGAATTGGTTGGTCAAGGTTTAGGCAACATGGCGGCATCGCTGATTGCAGGCATACCTGGAGCTGGCACTATGGGTGCGTCTCTCATTAATGTTTCAAGTGGCGGCACTACGCAGCGCGCTGGCTTTATGGTCGGAATATTTTCTTTACTTGCTCTATTACTGCTAGCGCCTTTAATTGCATGGGTTCCAGTATCAGCACTTGCCGCCATTTTGATTGTGATTGGTTTCCGCATGATAGATACCCGTAGCATGGCTTTCTTCTTCACCCCCACAACACGCCTAGATTTCATGGTGATTATTTCCGTTATCTTGGTCGCCATTTTCGGCAACTTAATTGCGGCCTCTGGTGTGGGTGTTGCATTAGCCATGATGTTATTTATTCGCGAACAAACTCGTAGCTCGGTGGTACGCACACGTATTGAAGGTAAAGAAATCTTTCTTAAACATGCTTATAAGCTACAGGATATGGAGCGCATTATTCATAACGCCAACGAATCCGTGGTTTTTGAATTGCAAGGCAGTTTATTTTTTGGTACCGCTAGTCAATTGCAAAGAGTATTAGAGCAAGAAATTGGCAATCGCAAATATGTCATTCTCAGTATGCGGAGAGTGCAATCAATGGACATTACCGCCACACACATGCTGGAACAAATTAAAGATCAGCTAGAGAAAAAAGACGCGCACCTCATATTCTGCGACATTCCAAAAGACCTACCTAGCGGGCTTAAAATGAAGCGCTTTCTTAAAGACACTGGCGTGGTACTGCCTACCAACAAAGCCTTTGCTTTCAGACAGTTAGATGACGCGATGGAATGGGTCATGTCGCAAGGGGAATCGACCAAAATTGCTCCCGACATGTCAATCACTGAACTCGCTGACGTCATGATGTTCATGGGGCAACCTGAAGAGGCGATGCAAGCACTAGAAAGCGCCGTCACCCTGCGTACCATTAAAGCCGATCATAAAGTATTCAAAATTGGGGAAGATGACGACGAGTTACTATTGGTGCGCTCAGGCATGGTCAAAGTGACTCTACCAATACGCAAAAAAGACCATTACCATTTAGTTAACTGCGGACCTGGTGAGTTTATTGGTGGAACTGGCTTTCTGGAGGGGGGAGGTCATGCCACAGAAGCGCTAGCATTAACCGATGTTGAAGTTTACGTGCTTTCCCGCAAGAAATTTAACCTTTTAGCAAGACAACACCCTACACTAACTTTAGCTATTATTGAAAACGTCGCACTCAGCTTATCGGTTAGACTACGTGTAACGATATCTGAACTGCAAGCATTACGTGGATAACATATAAGCACTTCTAAAAATCGCTTCAAATTCATCTACAAGGATATGAATCATGTTTGAATCAGCTGAACTAGGTCACAAAATCGACAAAGCCACTTATGAAGCAGAAGTACCTCTTCTTCGCGAGGCTTTATTAGAGGCACAATTTAATCTAGCAAAAGAAGCTAAATTTCAAGTCATCATTCTTGTCGGTGGCATGGACGGTGCAGGTCGTGGTGAAACGGTAAATTTGCTCAACGAGTGGATGGATCCACGTTATATTCAAACCCATGGCATGGGTGAGCCCTCTGACGAAGAGCTTGACCGCCCGATGATGTGGCGCTTTTGGCGCGCATTACCACCCAAAGGCAGAATCGGCGTATTTCTTGGATCTTGGTACACTTGGCCTATTCTCAACCGAGTGCTCGGAACCAGCTCCACGGCAGATCTTGACCAGAGCTTGGAGCGTGCTAAAAGGCTTGAAGATATGCTACACAATGAAGGTGCTGTAATCATTAAATTCTGGCTACATCTTTCTAAAGAAAAACAAGAAAAACGTCTCAATGCACTAGAAAGCAACCCTAAAACCAAATGGCGTGTTACTAACCGTGATTGGAAACACTTTAAAGCTTACGACAAATTTCAAACCGTACATGAAAGCGTCATTCGTCACACCAGCACAGCCGTGGCACCATGGATTATTATTGAAGGCGAAGACCCTAATTATCGCAGCCTAACGGTAGGCAAGGTAATTTTGGAAACGTTACGCAATCGCCTAAACCAAACAAAAACAAAACCAGAAAAAGTAAATGCCCCACCTTTGTTACCATCGCTAGACAACATGCATATTCTTAAAGCGCTGGATTTAAGCAAATCTTTAGAAAAGAAAAAATTTAAAGAAGAATTAGAAAAATACCAAGGCAAACTAAACTCGCTTACCAGAGATCCAAAATTCAAAGATATGACGGTAGTCATTGTCTTCGAAGGTAACGATGCCGCAGGTAAAGGTGGAAGTATTCGCCGCATCACTGGCGCATTGGACGCTCGTTACTATCAAGTCAATCCAATTGCAGCACCCACAGAAGAAGAGCGCGCACAGCCTTACCTATGGCGCTTCTGGCGTCATATTCCACGCAAAGGTCGCGTTACGATATTTGACCGTTCTTGGTATGGTCGGGTGCTTGTTGAGCGCGTTGAAGGCTTTTGCTCAGAACACGACTGGATGCGCGCCTACAGTGAAATCAATGACTTTGAAGCTCAGTTAGTTCGCAACAACATTATTGTCGTCAAATTCTGGCTTGCTATCAGTAAAGAAGAGCAGCTTCGCCGTTTTGAAGATCGCCAAAAAACAGGTTATAAGAGCTTTAAAATTACCGATGAAGATTGGCGCAATCGTGAAAAATGGGAAGCCTATGAACAAGCCATTTGCGACATGGTAGATCGCACTAGCACGCAAGTTTCACCTTGGACATTAGTTGAAGCTAACGACAAAAACTATGCTCGCATTAAAATTCTTAAAACTTTGTGCAGCAAAATCGAAAAAAGATTGGAGTTATTAGCAACCAACAACGACAAAGATGTTGCAAAATCAAAAAACTAAACTGAGCCATAATAAGTAAAAGGCAGTCAACCTATGTCGAAATTTAATATCAATTTACATGAGGCCATCTATTCTTTATCAGATGCGCTCGATTTGGTTGGTGTAACGCATATCCATCATGGCAAACGTGTGGCTTTTATGGCTGCTGAATGCGGGAAAAGGATGGGGTGGCCTAGGGCGCACATGGATGATTTGTTTCAGGCAGCAATTTTGCACGACTGTGGTGTTTCAAAAACTGTAGTCCACTCAAGGTTAGCCCAATTTGAGTGGGAAAACGAAGAAGAACACTGTAAGGTAGGTGCAACATTACTGAGCACTTGCCCTTTACTGAGCAATCTCGTTCCGCTTGTACGTCATCACCATACACATTGGTCTGAATTGCAACATCTAGACTTACCGCTAGAAGTCAAACTAAGCGCTAACTGTATTTACATGGTAGATCGGGTTGACGTATTGTCACTAGCATTTCTAGTAGATGAATCCAATTTATTGCTAGGCAGAGAGTCTATCAGACAAAAAATTATCAGTAAGCGTGGTGAATGGTTCTGCCCAGAGTTAGTAGATGCGTTCTTAGAAACTTCAAAGTCAGAAGCCTTTTGGTTATCTTTAGAAAATGAGCATGTTAGCGGCTACGTTTCTGACTGGCTCAGTGAAACACAAACCAAAGAAATGGAGTTTCAAGAGCTACGTAGCATTGTTTACATTTTCTCTTATATCGTAGATGCTAAAAGTCCTTTCACCAAGTCACACTCCGATGGTGTGGCTAGGTTAGCTAGGCACTTAGGCAACTTATTCAAACTAAGTGAAGAATCTTGTGAAATGCTCGAGTTAGCAGGATTACTACACGACATAGGTAAGTTACGCCAACCTGATGAACTACTAGATAAAGCCGAAAAACTTACGTCAGAAGAATATGCTCATATTCAACGCCATAGCTTCGACACCTATATCATTTTAAAAGGCATTCACGGTCTAGAAAAAATTACAGAATGGGCGGCACAACACCATGAGCGGGTAGATGGGAGCGGTTACCCATATCACTTAGGTTCGGGCGGTATATCTTTAGAAGCTAGGATTGTTGCAGTAGCCGATGTGTTTCAGGCTTTAGCTCAAAAGAGGCCTTATCGTGACTCCATGAGCCCTGAAGAAATCATGGTAATACTGAATCAAATGGTGGATAACGGTAAGCTAGACAAAGATGTAGTGCACTGTGTAGCCAACAATTTACAAGATTGCTGGGTTTCTGCTCTAGGACTTTAACTGTAAGCACAGTCCTAACAAAATCAGTTAAATTAGTCCTGCGCATTAAGATATTGAACAATTTTACTGTCTTCGTACAAAATGTGATTAAACAACCACTTCTTTAAGAACTCATAAATTTCTTCTGGCTTTGCATTGTCATGAGCCACGTGCCCTTCAAGTACTGACAACTCAAATAGAATTTCAGAATGTATATGTTGGTGCGCTTTGAGTTCAGGATAACCGCATTCATACATCACGTTTTCTTCACTCACAAAGTGAAATTCAGCATATTTCTTTAGCTCATTAATCACTCTAAACATATGCTCCTGAGTATAGCCAGCGGCAATATTTTGCGAGAGTTTATTCAGCAACATCAAGAAAATTTTGTGCTGAGAATCAATCAGTTCATGGCCAATTTCAAAATCTTTACTCCAAGGAATGAATGCTATTGCTGTATTCATCATATGCGTACTTTTCCAGTAATCTCTTTATTGGCTCTATTCTTCATCAATTTTCATATGCCACAGAGTTGCGGCACCAAACAACAAATAGTTAAAAACGGCAATAGACACATAACAAAATGAAGCCGTTGAAATAAGCTCAGCAATAGGCTGATCTTTTACTACAACATAACCTAAACCCACAACAAGAAATAAAGTCGCCGCAATGGTAAGTAAATTGGCAAATTTCATAAGTGATGATTTCATATTTTAGTTCCGTTATCTTTATTAAATAATAGTGAAAATTTATTGACGCGACAGCAAAGCTTCCTCATTAGCCAATTGGCTAATATATTCACTAAAATCATGGTCTTCACCATAAAGCAGACGCGGCAATTGCGAGCGAAAATCTTCTCGCCTGCACCATTCCCGCATATAGTCTTCCCATGAACGCCAGCGCCGCAATTGCTTTTGTGACATTTTATCTTCATAAACCAAAAGATATGCACGTTCAAACAATGAAATCAGAATTTCAAACATCACTTGCATACGCTCTGTCTGTTCCTCATTCAAATTAGGTGTTGAAAGCTGCGAACGTAATTTAAGATCAGGGTTAGCAATAACAAGTTTTAGGAAATCCGTATACGTATCAGAAAGTTGTTGATACACATCCTCATCCTCATTTTCACGCTCTTTACGTTGCTCATGTAAGAAAGAAAATATCGCCAACGGCAAACCGAATACCGTAACCACATAACTGAGTAACTCCCACTGCTCTAACGTCAGCATGTTAATAACCTTTTTAATTAAAAATCAGATAGATAAACTCTGAACAATGATACATTTTTCTATACCAAAGAAATCGTAAACTTATGATTAAACCAGCTTGCACTAGCTTTAACTCATACGCATAATGTAACAGCTATCAGGCTATAAATTCACTTTTCATACAAGCAGAAGCCAATGAACTCTATGAATACACTTTGGCAAGACATCAGCGCCTACGCATGGCATGAAGATATTCTTTTACTTATTTCAATTGTCATTGTGATAAGCGGATTATTGGCTCACTTTAAGAGCAATGCCCGCCGCGCCACCGGATTAACCTTAATTACCTTCGCAATTAGCTTAATTGGCCTTTTGATTAGCGGCATTGTTGCACATCTAGGTTTTGTTACTTTGGCAATGTGGCTACACGAAACATTTTTTGTTTTGGAAGGTGTAGTAGTCATCCGCCTTTGCGGCATGTTCATATTCCGCTTACTCCTACCTTTGGCACGATTACAACCGCCCCGAATTTTAGAAGACATACTCATCTTTATCGCCTACGTGGGATGGGGACTCGTGCGTCTACACAGCGCAGGACTTGAATTATCAGGCATAGTCACTACATCTGCAGTCATTACAGCCGTTCTCGCATTCTCTATGCAAGACACACTAGGAAACATTCTTGGTGGATTGGCATTGCAATTAGATAATTCGATAGAAGTGGGCGACTGGATTAAGGTAGACGACTTGATAGGCAAGGTAGTCGATATTCGCTGGCGCCACACCGCCGTTGAAACACGCAACTGGGAAACAGTGATCGTCCCGAATAGCCAATTAATGAAATCAAAATTTTCGGTATTAGGCCGTCGTGAAGAACAACCTGTGCAATGGCGACGCTGGATCCATTTCAACATAGGCTATCAAATACCGCCATCACGCGTTATTGAAACCGTGCAAGAGGCTATTCGCAAAGCTGACATTCCTAACGTTGCCTCACAACCAGAAGCACAATGTTTACTTATGGATTTTGATTCCAGCTATGGGCGCTATGCACTACGCTACTGGCTTACAGATTTACAACACGACGACACCACAGACTCAGAAGTACGAGACCATGTTTATGTCGCATTACAACGCGCCGGAATCCTGTTTGCATTCCCCGAACACAATGTCCACATGACCACAGAAAATGAAAAACGACAACAAAACAAACAAACAAAACTTATTCAAACGCGCATTAACGCCCTGCACAAAATTGAGTTATTTAATAGCTTTAGAGAAGATGAATTACTGACCATTGCGCAAGGTCTTAAGCACGCCCCCTTCGCCAAAGGCGAAACCATTACGCATCAAGGCGCTATCGCTCATTGGCTATACATGCTGATCGAAGGTGAGGCAGACGTCTACCTTGAAACACCAGGCCAAACAAAACGCAAGCTCTCAACACTGTTACCTGGCAACTATTTTGGTGAAATGGGGTTAATGACAGGTGCTCCACGCACAGCAACAGTAATTGCTACAACAGATGCAGAATGCTATCTACTTGATAAAACAACCTTTGAAACCATCTTAAAAAACAGACCAGAGTTAGCTGAGGAAATATCACGCACGCTTGTGAGTCGGCGCTTTGGCCTAGATAGTTTGCAACACGACTTAGATGCAGATACCCGCGCTCAAGAAATGTCTCAGCAACATTTAGATATGCTCACAAAAATTAGCAATTTCTTTGGATTGGGAAGCTAGCAATTTTCAGACCTCCGGTTTGAGTTTTATTTTCTAGAATAGAACATCAATAATCAGTTTAAATATTTAGGATATATATGGCTGTAACAAATCAGGTACTCATTACAGGTGCGAACCGGGGCATAGGGTTGGAGTTTGTTCAACAATATGCTCAAGATGGCTGGCATGTGTTTGCTTGTTGCCGTAGTCCAGAAAAAGCAACTGAACTACAAGCACTTGCGAACACTTATCTCAATATTCAAATCTTGCCGCTAGATGTGACTGACTCTGCGCAAATCAACGCACTTGCATTACAACTCAAAGATGAAAAGATTGATGTCCTAATCAATAACGCTGGTGTTTATCCTGATAGTTCCCTAGGTGAGATCAATACTGATCATTGGCTAGAAGCATTTAAAGTAAACACCATGGCGCCATTAAAAATGACAGAAGCTTTTACCTCACATATTGCAAAGAGTCAGCTTAAAAAGATTGCAACACTTTCAAGCAAAATGGGCAGCATTGACGACAATACCAGTGGTGGTAGCTATATTTATCGTAGCAGTAAGGTGGCTGCAAACATGGTCATGAAAAGCTTATCGATTGATCTCAAGCCATTGGGTATTTCAGTAGTGACATTGCATCCTGGTTGGGTCCTCACTGAAATGGGTGGGCCTAATGCATTAATTGACACCAAAACAAGTGTCTCTGGCCTGCGTCGAGTCATTGAACGTTTAACGCTAAACACTACAGGCCAGTTTATTGCTTATGATGGCAAAGCGATTAACTGGTAAAGACTAAAGATATTGTGAAGTGATAGGAGAATTGTAGTGTTTAAATTAAAAAAATGGTTATGGACAAAGATGACTGGATTACTAGGCGCTGATAGGGCTTATGCTAAATATTTGGCTCACTTTAATCATTACCAAAATAATGTTGTGGATAAAGAATTACAAAAAGACTTAAATGTAAAACCAATGACTAAAGAAGAATTTTTAAAAGCGTGGAAGCCGAAAACTAAATGTAAAACTGGGTGTTGTTGACCGTTCAAGCCAGCTAATTACAAAATATTCTAGTCCCCATCGAATACCGACGATTTTAGCAAAGCTATTTTTTGCCAGAGAACGAAAAAACGACCTAGAGATTTCTCTCTAAGTCGTCTTAATTGGTGGCCCCTCTGTGAGTCGAACACAGTACCAACGGATTATGAGTCCGCTGCTCTAACCAAGCATGAGCTAAGGGGCCGGAAAACCTAAATTATAATTAATCTTGCCCAGTTTCCAAAAAGCTTCTTAATCTTTCAGAGCGGGTTGGATGGCGCAATTTACGTAGTGCTTTTGCCTCAATTTGACGAATACGCTCACGTGTTACATCAAACTGCTTACCTA
>CAYQZK010000033.1:8935-16045 GCA_964422015.1 uncultured Methylotenera sp. | reverse complement strand
CAATTTAATTTCAACTTATTGATTTTAAATAAAAAAATTAAAAAAATTAAATAAATTAAATTATTCTATTTTAAAAATAATGATTACCATGCTACCCATCTGAATTTCGGCCCACGCCGGAATGGCGAAATTTGATATTTTTATTAAAAATTGTGACTTAATTTCGCGCTTAACACCAATTGACGCTCCATATCAACTCAATCGCTACACTAATCTATAACCAACACCACCCTCTATGAAATAAGTCATAAAAATGACAACTGTGTTGAAAAAATCAACACCCCATTCTCATCCTTTGCTTACCAAAATCTAGCACGCTGATTCAACAATTGATTAATTGCCGTTTTGTTTTGAATGCAATACCATGCAACAACACTTGTAAATCTAAAGTTAGCAGACCATGTCTCAAGCACATTCATTTTATAGCCGAGTATTTAACAACTCCGACCGCATGATGGCTTTGATGCTTTTATCACTGCACGCTTTACTCGTGCTAGGCGATGCCTACCAACTCTATAGCGCTTTATTTTTGTGTCATTACGGTTTTTTTCTAATGTGGCAGCCTGTCATGCGTCAATCCAACACCCTTTCGTGGCAGGCCGTTTTCATTATTACGGCGGGAGCAGGCCTTGCGATTTTTTATATCAATTGGTGGATGGTTGCTTTTTGGATTGCAGGCCTATTCGCCCTCATTGGAGGACGTGTGTTTGCCAATGATTCAAGTAAAAACAGAATGCCCAAAGTACTTGCAGCCAGTTATTTGTTGGCCATTTTGCTTTTATGGGTAGTGCCTAGGTTAATCACAGTAAATACAGACCTTTCTGCCACGGATTTCTTGGTCGCCTACGCACTCCCCATACTACCCATCATCATTCTCTTCTTATCTAGTAAAAACAAGCCAAAATCACAAACACCGAATATCGATTTCTTTTATACATTGTTAATTTTTTTACTGACCTTAATTACTATTTTAGGTAGCTTTGCCATCGGTGAAATATGGAAAATTAACTACATTAACTTGCTGATGATTGTCGTGTTCAGTCTAGCTAGCACATTGATTGCCATTAGCTGGCTATGGAACCCTAGCGCTACATTTTCCGGTCTAGAACTACTCATGTCACGTTACCTGCTCACTTTAGGCCTACCATTTGAACAGTGGATTAATAAAATTGCCCTCTTATCTGCAAACGAAACTAATGCAGATCAATTTTTACGATCAGCGATTAACGAATTCAATACTTTTGACTGGGCGAGCGGTCTCAGTTGGGATACGGGAAACAGCAAAGGCGAAATGGGTAAAATTACATCCTTTACAGCTAACTTTAGTTTTCACCAACTGCAAATTAAACTGTACTCTCGCTGGCAGCTTAATCCCGCAATGTATTTACACGTGCAATTACTCACCCAAATATTAGGCGAGTTTTATGAAGCTAAACGACGAGAAGAGATTGCCAGCCAAAACACTTACATGCAATCGCTTTATGAAACAGGCTCTAGACTTACGCATGACATAAAAAATATTTTGCAATCATTAGGCACTTTATCGTCAGCCACACAACAACTTAAAGACCATGATGATGAGACAAAGCTCATCGCACTGATTAAAAAGCAGCTACCACTACTCAATCAACGACTGGCTAGCACTCTCACCAAACTTGAGCAACCAAATGTTAAAAAAACACACCTATTACAGCTCGCCTCTTGGTGGAGGAATATCAAGCAAATCAACATACACAATGAAGTGATATTTGAAGCGCCGGATACATTATCAAAAAACTACATTGACGCAGATGTGCTCGATAGCATTGCTGATAACTTAGTGCAAAATGCTCTTGAGAAAGCCAAGCTAGAAGCGAATGTAAAAATTAAGGTCACCTTATTTAACTTGCCGCACTTGCGTTTAGAGGTTTCTGATACTGGCTCAGCAATTCCGCTAGAAACTGCTGAACGACTATTCAAATCACATATCAATTCAAATGCAGGGCTTGGAGTAGGGCTTTACCACGCAGCACAACAAGCAAAGCAAGCGGGCTACGAGTTAAGCTTAATTGAAAATCGTCATGGTGCGGTACGCTTTAGATTAGAAAAAATTTAAAAGCAAAATCTATTAAAAGAAGCTTTCAATAAAAATCACAAGAAAACACATGCCCTGCAAGGCAATATCTATGCGGCTTACAGGGCAATCAAATTCAGAGTTAAAGTGTGCCGTAAGAGTGCAGACCGCTCAAAAACATGTTTACACCTAAAAATGCAAACGTCGTCACCAGCAATCCAATCAAGGCCCACCATGCCAACACTGGACCACGCAGACCTTTAACCATACGCAAGTGCAACCATGCAGCATAATTCAACCACACAATCAGCGCCCATGTTTCTTTAGGATCCCAGCTCCAATATCCGCCCCACGCTTCAGCTGCCCACATTGCGCCTAAAATAGTGGCAATCGTAAAAAAAGCAAACCCAACAGCAATTGATTTATGCATCAAATCGTCAAGCACACCCAAACTTGGCAGGCGCGACGCCAATATACCTTTACTGGCAAGTAAGTAAGCACTAGCAACCATTGCGGCCAATGAAAATGCGCCATAACCCACAAAATTAGCTGGCACATGAATTTTCATCCAGTAAGACTGTAAAGCCGGTACTAGCGGCTGAATATTGTGCGCTTGGCGATCAAACGTATACCAAAGAATAAATCCTACCGCGGCATTCACCACTAGCAATACAAAACCACCAAGCTGCTTAGTGTTCAAACGCTGTTCATAGTGCAAATAAAGCAACGCGGTAATCAAGCAAAATAGAATGAATACTTCATACAAATTACTCACTGGAATATGTCCCACATCCGGAGCAATTAAATAAGACTCATACCAACGCACCATTAAGCCGACAAAGCCCATTAGAACAGCGCTCCATGTCAAAGCAGTGGCAACTTTTCCCGTAAAGTCAGAACGTTTATATAATGCAAACCAATAGGTTGACATAGCCAATACAAACAACACATTCATCCACATAATGGCGGATTGGCTTGATGTTAGAAACTTCAGCAAAAACACCTGCGTGGCACGCGCTTGCTCACCATGATACAAACTAATTGAAAACAAACTGATAAGACCCACTGCCAACACTAATTTAGCCATTGATTTCCATTGCCAACCCAAGTAGCTAAAACCAAGCGCAGCAGCAAACAAAAAGCCAATTTCATAAATATCCATGTATTGCGCATATTGTCTATAGGCAAATACAGAACCTGCCACAAGGATAATTGCGTACAACCAATCTTGCCAGTTAAGCCGTTGTAATAATGATTTTTGTTGATACTCAAGTGCGCTCATATTCATGTGGAATCCTCAAGCAAGCAGCTTTTTAAGCTGTTCGCGATATAAATTAAACTCTTGGTCAAAATCTAAATTTTTACGGTTAGATGACATTGCAAAATGCACCTGATGACTCTCCGGCTTAAACAACAACCATATACGGCGCTCACGGATATACATCATGGCAAAAATGCCAATAACTAGCAAAACAGACCCTAAATAAACCCATTTCTGCCCTGGTGACTTTGTCAGTTGCAATCCACTTGCCTCTTTGTGTTCAAACTGCTCCAACTGCAAATAATAGGGCGTGCCATAAAAAAACATATCGCTAAATGCATTCAAGCTATCTCCAATCAATGCCTGCGTAGCCTCATTATTTGCCAGAGTTGGCTTTCCTTTCGCAACCAAGCCCATGTTATAAGCCTCTAACGCAATGAGATTCATCATCTTAATGTACATTTGAGCCGCCATTTCACGCTCTTTTTCTGGCACATTTTTCTCAATGACTTGCGACAACTGGTTATATCCACCCTGCGCAAAAGTGCGCATTAACTGCAAGATGCTTGCTTCAAACTGCTTATTTATCTTAGCGTCCTTATTCGCCGCTTGCGCTAATTTATGTGCAATAACTGCATGTTTTGACGTGTCCAGCAACATCGCTCTAAAATTCATAAAACCATTGAGGGTCAACTCATCGTCAACGGGAATGCGTATATAACGAAAGTCTTCTTGCACTGTTTCACGCATGCCCGTCAAAAAGTAATACTTACCGTCAAGTTTCATGGGTTGCATGTAATTTACATACTCTTTAGCTTGCCCTAATGCGTCTCGTAATTTGTAAGTGACATTTGGACCCACATTACGCGGCTTGCCTTTACCATCAGGTGACAGATTAATGATATTGAACTTGCGAAAATCGTTGTACTCAACTCGCACTGCATTAGCACCGCCACCCAAAGTACCATTAGCAAAAACAGCACCGTCTAAAACGGTTGGAGCATCTTTAGATAATAAGTTCCAAACTTTAAAGTTCAGCTTAGTACCACCATCTTGAAAATCTGATTGATAAATCGCAACACCCTTATAAGTAAGCGGATGATTGACGCTAATGGTTTCAGTAATCGAGGCCTTGGTTTCATTATCCGTAATAACAATATCACTCTCAAAAGACTTAGGCTGCCCAGTGGCATAGTGTTCAATCCGAAAATCTTTTAGCGCAACACGGAATGGCAATTCTTGTACCAAATAACCATCACGCACTCGCACAAAGGCAACATTGCCACTAGTGCCTTCTGGCAAAGTCATATTGGCGCGAAAAGAAGGATTGTCTGCACCTAACCGACTGATTGCTGGCACTTGAGATTCAGGAATATCAAGCGTTTCTATACGCTTTTGACCTAAAATTTCCTGAATTTTGAAAGGCAGATTGCCATCTAGCAAACCACCAAAAAGGATCACCACCATAGCCACGTGCGTAAAAATATATCCTAAACGCTGATGGGTACCTGCCTTAGCGGCAATGAGTTCACTACCATCCTCATGTTTTCTGATTTTGTATTGAAAGCCTTTTCCGGACAGAAACTGCAATAACTGCTGTTTACTGTTTTGCAGGTTGTTTGATGTCAGTATGGCATTATGGCTAAAGGCATGCAGTGATTTTTCCGTTGCATGCTCTTTAAATGCACGCCATTCTTTAATCATCAACGGGCTATTACGATAAACACACAGACTGGTAGAAATCACCAAAAACAACAAAATCAACAAAAACCAGCCTGAATGATAAACATCATACAAGCCTAAAGTCTCAAAAAAATTAAACCAGAACTGGCCGAATTTTATAATGTAGTTTTCGTAAGCTTCATTTTGCTTGAGAACTGTACCAATAATAGAGGCAATGCCGAGTACGGTAAGCAAACTCACCGCAAAGCGCATTGAACTAAGCAGATCCAATATTTTTTTAGAGGTTGTTGGAGTTGGTTTCAAAATGAGATTTCAAATAATGAGTTTGGAGTTAACTTGCCTCAGACCAATAGTCAAAGCCAATAGTTGCAAAAATAAAGGGCGGCATAGCCACCCTTGTATTCGATTTATGAGATTAACGTAAACCTTGAATGTAATCAGCAACTGCAGCCATTTCAGCATCGGTCATTTTTACAGAAATGGCCATCATCATAGGTGCGTTAGCGCGCTCACCCAATCTAAAGCTTCTTAACTGAGCCAATGTGTAATCCGCATGTTGAGCTCTTAAACTTGGGAATTGTTTAGGTAAGCCCGTACCATGAGCACCATGACATGCCGCACAAGCAGGCACACCTGAAGCCATAATGCCACCACGATAAATTTTCTCGCCCAATGAACCTGCGCCGTTTGATTTAGCTTGAGCTAAAGTAATTGGTTTGGCAGAAAAATAAGCAGCCAAGTTTTTTACGTCTTCTTCACTCAAATTAGCTGCCATGCCTGACATTACAGCGTTAGCACGTTTGCCTGATTTAAATTCCGTAAGTTGTTTTACAAGATATTCCGGATGCTGACTCGCTAACTTCGGATTCAAAGAAATAACACTATTACCATCTGCCGCATGGCAAGCAGCACAAACAGTGTTTACAATTTGCTCTGCAGATTTTTTTTCTACCACTGGCGCAGTTACAGGGGCTTTTTCTGCAGGTGCCGCTAAAACTACCGTTGTAGATAAACCTAAAGAAACACCTAACACCAACCACGCTAAATGACGAAATTGCATTTCTGCTCCTAAATCTAAATTATTCAACTAATTAACTGGCTATTTTAGCGAAAAACACCTATTCGTGATAGCATTTTTCACTGTTGTTTTTACTAAGTTGGATCCCAATGCCTCTGTTTCAAAATGCTGCTTTTCATATTTCAGCCCATCATCTGCGTGACTTACCTCCTGCCAGCGGCATCGAAGTTGCTTTTGCGGGTCGTTCCAATGCAGGTAAATCAAGTGCACTTAACACGCTTGCCAACCATAATCGCCTAGCATTTGTCAGCAAACAGCCTGGGCGCACACAACTCATCAACTTTTTCACATTGGGCAATGACAGACATTTGGTGGATTTGCCTGGCTATGGCTACGCCAAGGTACCTGAAGCCATGCGAGCGCATTGGCAAAATGTACTTGCGCGTTACTTAAGTGAGCGGACAAGTCTAGGTGGGTTAGTGTTAGTGATGGATAGTCGCCACCCTCTTACCCCGCTAGACCGTCAAATGCTAGATTGGTTTTGTCCAAGCGGCAAACCGGTACATGTTTTACTCACTAAATCAGACAAACTTTCTCGTAGCGAAGCAGGATTAACACTTAACCGTGTGCGAAAAGAACTGATTGAAACATGGGGCAACCACTACCACAGTGAATGCACCATACAATTATTTTCTAGCCTAAAAAAACAAGGCGTAGAAGAAGCCGAAAAAGTAATAGGTAAATGGCTATTTAGTGAGGATAAAGAAGACGTTACCATCCCAAAAACACCCTAAGCATTGATTTGCCGTAACAATCAGTTACAATTATTCCGTAATAAAGTTATGGTTTTAATCAGTTCATGTTGAATAATTTTAATAATTTATAAGGATATGTAAATGGCTGTTCAATACATGGTAAGAGCATTTGTACCTAAAGTTGCAGGTTGTGGAGCAAAGGATAATGGATGGGATGATCTAAGATGCCAGCAATTTGAAGATTTTTTAAATGAACACGCAGTAGATGGCTGGCGTCTGCATTCAAGCGAATATCGTGTTGTAGCCGTAAAGGGTTGTGGAGGCAATACTGGCTCTTGGC
>CAYQZK010000033.1:0-8925 GCA_964422015.1 uncultured Methylotenera sp. | reverse complement strand
CTTGTTTGTACTTTTGAAAAAAACTAATGAAATTTTTAGCTATAGGTGCCATTAAGTTTTATCAAAATCACTTAAGGCATCTGCATAACAGAAGGTGCATATACACACCCTCTTGTTCACGCTATGGCATTCTTGCAATAGAAAAGTATGGCGTTATCAAAGGTTGTGTTTATACATATTCAAGAATCAAGCGGTGCAATGGTGCGTTATATAAGGGTGGTGAAGACTACCCCTAAACCGCAAGCCTTATTTACGTATAAACACCATATCCCAAACACCGTGACCAAGTTTTAGACCGCGATTTTCAAATTTAGTCAGCGGTCGATAGCTAGGTTTTTCTGCATAAGTTTCGGCGCTATTTTTCAATTCTGGCTCAGCACTTAAAACCTCTAAAACCCATTCCGCATACTCCTGCCAATCTGTGGCTACATGCAAATATCCACCCGCTTTCAGTTTAGTGCACAATAACTTCACAAACTCCGCCTGAATCAAACGGCGCTTGTGATGACGCTTTTTATGCCACGGGTCAGGAAAGAAAATATGCACTCCATCCAAGCTGGCATCTGCAAGCATGTTTTGTAAAACCTCAACTACATCATTCTGAATTACACGAATATTAGTCAGCGATGACTCTTCTATCAGTTTCAGCAGCGCACCCACACCCGGCGTATGTACTTCAGCAGCAAGAAAATCACACTCAGGTAAAGTTTGTGCAATTTTTGCTGTAGTTTCACCCATGCCAAAACCTATTTCTAAGATCTTTTTACTTTCAGCACGGCCAAATGTTGTACTTAAATCAATTTTCTCTGCATTATAAGTAACGCCGAATTTAGGCAGCCCTGTTTCTAATGCACGCGCCTGACCTTTTGTTAAGCGCCCCTGCCGCAAGACAAAGCTACGAATACGTCGCTGTGTAAGATCTTCTTGCGTAACTTCTGCTGGTACGTCTTCTGTTTGATTTTGTTCGTTCATGGCGCGCATTATACTTTACAGCGTATGAGATTTATCACCCGAAGAAAATCCAATCAAAGGCACTTCAACATTTTTACTCAATGCAATCACTTTAAACAAATCGCCCATTTCAGCGGGAGATAACAGTTTTTGAGCAGCAGCTGCAAGTGGTGCGTAATTAGCCATATCATGCGGAGATACTTGTGACATCACGTCTAATATGCCGCTGTTCATTAAAAATTGGGCTTGACTGCAAAATCCACTCAATTCCAAACCAGCATTCACACCCGTTTGTGCAACACTCGTAAAATCAACATGCGCTGTAATATCCTGCAAACCTATGTGAGTGAGTGGGTCAGGGTGTGCATAGTGCTGATAGTGACACATCAGCGTGCCCAGGTTGCGCTGCGGATGGTAGTACTCACGCGCAGAAAATCCATAATCAATCATTAAAATAAGGCCTTGCTGTAAAGTGTGCGCAAGACTGGTAATCAAACCATTAGCTGCCGGGCATAATTCAGTAATATAACCTGTTGGCAGATTGAGTTTTTTTACAGCATCTAGCAAATCCGGCTCAACTAGTGCCACGTCTTTCCAAACCAAACCACCCTCTTCAACAGCCAATCCTCGTTCAAAAACACCTTGTTCATTGGCATGTACAATGTGTACTGGAATCGCATCCAGTACTTCATTACCAATCACCACACCAGTAAAATTTAGAGGTAACTTCTCGAGCCACTCCACACGTTGCATCAAATGCTCTGGCAATTTTTTTTGCATCCATTCGCGCTGAACTTCGCGCAAGTGATCACTCACCTCTAAAATAAAATAGTGGTTTGGCAAAACATCTAACTCAGAAAGCATCAGCAATAAATCTACCGCTAACTTCCCCGTACCTGCTCCAAGTTCAAGTACATTGCCATGAGTCATTTCAAGAACTTGCGCCACCTGATTGGCGACTGTTTGTGCAAATAACGGCGAAATCTCTGGCGCTGTAACAAAATCTCCACCAGCGCCGAACTTTTTACTCCCTGCGCTGTAATAACCTAAGCCTGGTGCGTAAAGTGCCAACTGCATAAACTGCTCAAAGCTCATCCAGCCATCTGATTTTTCGATGTGATTACAAATAAGATCAACAAGTAGCTGACTATGCTTTTGCGCTTCTAAAGAGGGTGTGGGTAATGTGCTCATGTCTTAGATTATAATAGTTGACAACAAAGATTGGATAAAGCTGTGCAAACAGAAAACATCAATAAAGTAGCATTCATTACAGGTGGCGCCAAGCGCGTGGGTGCGGCTATTTGCCGCAAACTACACGCTGATGGCTTCAATCTAATGATTCACTTCAACAGTTCACTCAATGAAGCACGGGCTTTGCAGGCCGAACTTAACCTGCAAAGAGCGCAATCAGTAGCGATTATTCAAGGCGACCTACTGAATACGATAGCCATACCGAATTTAATCATTGAAACCGTGCGGCATTTTAACCGCTTAGATGTACTTATCAACAATGCATCGACCTACTATCCTAGCGAAATCGGAGACATAGACGAAGCTAAATGGCATGATCTGATAGGCAGCAACTTAAAAGCACCCTTATTTTTATCACAAGCAGCGGCGCCTGAATTACGCAAAAATCATGGTTGCATCGTGAACATTACCGATATGCACATTGAACGCCCAAAAAAGGGCTACATCATTTACAGTGTGGCAAAGGCAGGCTTAGTCACTCTCACAAAATCATTAGCCCAAGAGCTCAGCCCTGAAGTACGTGTTAATGCCGTAGCCCCTGGTCCTGTGCAATGGCCTGAAAGCAACCCACAATTTGATGAGGTTTATCGGCAACGCGTCATTAACCAAACCCTACTTAAACGCATAGGTGAGGCTGAGGATGTAGCAAAAGCAGTCAAGTTTCTTATCAGTGATGCGCCATTCATCACAGGCCATATATTGGCGGTAGATGGCGGTAGATCACTCAATCTTTAAAATAAAACTCTTTCATGATTAAACACTTACCCGCAAACCACTCCAATAATTTTATAAAATTACGTAACAGCCTCATCAGCGCTACGGGCAAAGCTATTGGTGACTACAACATGATTGAGGAGGGCGACACTGTTCTCGTATGCATGAGCGGCGGCAAAGACTCTCATGCGCTATTGATGATACTGCTGGCTTTGCAAGAGCGTGCGCCCATCAACTTTAAACTAATTGCGATGAATCTAGACCAAAAGCAACCTGGTTTTCCTGCGGATGTTCTACCGGCCTATTTTGAAAAACTGGGCGTTGATTACCGCATTGTAGATGCAGATACCTACTCGATTGTTAAAGAAAAAATCCCTGAAGGCAAAACGACATGTTCTCTTTGCTCACGTCTGCGCCGTGGCGTAATCTACACCACTGCAAAAGAGCTGGGGGCTAATAAAATAGCTCTTGGTCATCATCGCGATGACATCGTTGAAACACTATTCTTAAATCTGTTCTTTGGGGCAAAAATGAAAGCCATGCCGCCAAAACTTGCTACCAATGACAAACAAAATATTGTGATCCGTCCACTCGCTTATTGCAGTGAAAAAGACATTGCAAGCTATGCGCGCCAAATGGAGTTCCCTATCATTCCTTGCAATTTATGTGGCAGCCAAGAAAATCTGCAACGTCAAAAAGTTAAAGATATGCTGCAAGCATGGGAACGAGAGCAGCCCGGCCGCGTCAATAATATATTCCGCGCCATCGCCAATGTAGAACCGTCACACTTAGCTGACTTTAATTTATACGACTTCAAAAGTTTGAGCCAAGCCAAATCCGACGACGAAGACCCGCTATTTGGTGACATTGCCAATGAGGGCGCTGCCTTAAGTTTAGCGGGCACGGATGGCACGAAAATCGAGTTTATAAGAAACACTTAAACTTACATTTTGAACGCAAACTTAACTCAGCTTATTGTCTTACAGTCCTTTACCTTGCTATTATCCGAGCTATTATCTTAGTAACTCTTTACAACTGCACCCTTTACCCCCTAGGCATTCATGTCCAAACTGTTAATTGTTGAATCACCCTCCAAAGCCAAAACGCTTAAGAAATATCTTGGCAAAGACTTTGAAGTACTTGCCTCCTACGGGCATGTGCGTGACCTGATTCCTAAAAACGGCGCGGTGGATACCGAGCACGACTTCGCTATGAAGTACGACATTATCGAACGCAACAGCCGACATGTAGATGCCATTGCCAAAGCGGTGAAAAGTGCTGAAAGTATCTACCTAGCAACCGACCCGGACCGCGAAGGTGAAGCTATTTCTTGGCATATTGCCGAAATTCTAAAATCTAAGAATTTACTTAAAAATAAACTCATGAAGCGCGTAGTGTTTCATGAGATCACCCAAAGCGCGGTAGAGCATGCCATTGCCGAACCACGTGATATTTCTATGGCCATGGTGAATGCGCAACAGGCACGCCGTGCTTTAGATTATTTGGTAGGTTTCAATTTATCGCCTTTACTTTGGAAAAAAATTCGCCGCGGACTATCTGCCGGTCGCGTACAAAGCCCTGCATTGCGCTTAATCGTTGAGCGTGAGTTAGAAATTGAAGCCTTCAAATCACAAGAATACTGGTCCATCCACCTTGATGCCTTAAAACACAGTCATGGTTTTAACGCAAAACTGGTGCAACTCAATAACCAAAAAGTAGAGCAATTCACCGTCATCAATCATGACCAACAGGCTGATATAGTTGGCAAATTACTCTTGGCTAGCGCGGGTAAAACTACTGTTTCACGCGTCGAGAAAAAACAACGTAGCCGTAGCCCAGCAGCGCCTTTTACAACTTCTACCCTGCAACAAGAGGCTGTGCGTAAACTAGGCTTTACTACCTCACGCGCCATGCGTATTGCGCAGCAGCTATACGAGGGTGTTGATGTCGGCACAGGTACAGTGGGCTTGATTACCTATATGCGTACTGACTCCTTCAGTATTGCAACTGAAGCTGTAATGCAAATTCGGGATTATGTGAAAAAGAATTTTGACGCCGAGTATTTGCCCAAATCTCCCGTCATGTACAAAACCAAGTCTAAAAGTGCTCAAGAAGCACATGAGGCGATTCGCCCAACGGATATTGCTCGTTCGCCAACACAAGTGCGCCAGTATTTGACTGACGAACAATTCAAGCTCTATGAAATGATTTGGAAGCGCGCACTAGCCTGTCAAATGGCGCCTGCGAAATTCGACGCAGTAAGCGTAGATTTAAGCGTAGGCAGTGACGCCAACTTATTCCGTGCCACCGGTCAAACCATGGTATTTGCGGGCTTTATTGCCGTATATATGGAAGGTAGCGATGACGAGGAAGAAGAAGGTGAAAGCAAATTGCCAAATCTGGAAACTGGCGAAGTACTCACCATTGAAAAAATATACGGCGACCAACATTTCACCGAACCTCCTCCACGCTATTCTGAAGCAAGCTTGGTAAAGATTTTAGAAGAGTATGGCATAGGTCGTCCTTCTACTTACGCCAGCATTATCAGCACCCTACAAGATCGTGAATATGTAGTGTTAGATAAAAAACGTTTCACGCCAACTGACGTAGGTCGCGTAGTGAATAAATTCCTCACCGAACACTTCACCAAGTATGTGGATTACGACTTTACAGCTAAGTTAGAAGATGCGCTTGATAGCGTTGCCGAGGGTGAGCGTGAATGGGTGCCGCTGATGGCTGATTTCTGGCAAGGCTTTAACCAGCAATTACTCAGTAAAGCGGATGTAGAACGCCCAGGTAATGAAATTATCGACGAAGCCTGCCCAAAATGTGGCAAGCCCCTTCAAAAACAACTCAGCCGCTACGGCACATTCATTGGCTGTACAGGCTATAACGACACACCAAAATGTGACTACAAACGCAGTATGGATGGCGCACCTGCCGCTGGTAGCGACCCTGTTGTTATTGGTACAGACCTAGAATCTGGTAAAGAAATCTTGCTCATGATTGGCCCTTATGGTCCTTATTTACAGCTTGGGCAAGCCATAGAGGGTGACAAAAAGAAACCTAAGCGTGTCAGCGTGCCTAAAGAGATTTCACTCGCAGACATGAGCTTAGAAACTGCGACTATGGTGCTCTCTTTACCTCGCGATTTAGGTCTACACCCGGTCACTAATAAGAAGATTGTAGCCAATATTGGCCGTTTTGGTCCATATGTAAACCACGATGGAAAATTTAAATCGATTCCAAAGAGTGAAAGTGTATTTAGTATTGATTTAGATGCAGCGGTTACCTTATTGGCGCAAGCCAACACAGGCCCCGCACCACTATGTTCACTAGGCAGTCACCCTACAGAAGATGGCCAAATTGAAGTGTATGCGGGTCGCTATGGCCCCTATGTGCAACATGGGAAAATACGTGCCACATTACCAAAAAGTCTAGAGCCAGAAGCTTTGACCTTGGAAGAAGCACTAGAGCTGCTCAATGCAAAAGCGCAGAAAGAAACACCTGCTAAAAAAGTCGCAACTAAAAAAGTTACCGCAAAAAAACCTGCAGCTAAAGAAGTTGTTGCCAAGAAAACCACAAAACCAAAAACTGCTGCAAAAAAGACTGTCGTTAAAAAAGCATCCGCTTAACTAAGCTCTTAAGCATTATGTTAGAAACAAAAAAAGAGCGGCTAGCCGCTCTTTTTTTGTTTCTAAGCCCCTACTGCATCAGCTCTCGCCATAAAGTTCGCTTTCCAGTAAATCCAGCTGCGCTCGCTGGGAAGTCCACCTTGTCGCTTAATTCTGGTGTTGGATTTGATGAGGTAACAACCGCGACCTTAGGCTCACCTTGAACATAAAGCACATTCACACCCACTATTGTTGCATCATACTTTTGCGACACAAGGGTTTCGATTGCCCCACCTGTTTTATAGTCCACAAAATTTAACCAACCATATCCACCCGGGGCGCAAGCTGTATTTGATGGTACTAATGAAGGAACCAAAAGCGTGCCTTGAACAAGCTTACTATCAATATTGACGCGCTCCCCACTATCTGGCAAATCAAAATACCAACCTCGTCCTGTATAAAAGTTCACTGTATTATTAGTAGAGACACGTGTTGCTGTGCCATCGGAGTTATTACTAACCGTTTGTTGAACTAAAGTAGTCCGTGGATTCACGTAAGTACTTATTGCATCATCATCTTTGATGGCATATTGAGTTTGCTTTTGTGTTGTTGTGAGATCTCCTGTTTCCAAATACTTACCTGTACCAATAAACACAATTCGCTTACCTGAAATCAGGCCTAATACTGGCGTTGTAGTAATAGGTTGAGGAGATGAGCCTGCGCTGTCTGCAAATAAGGTAGCAAATTTTAAAGGGTTACTATTCACAACCGCTGCAGCATTAATATCAAAACGCCACACATTGCCGAGTAAATCGCCTCCATAAACCTTACCTACTTTATTCCCCACAGGCTCCTCATTAACCCCAGCAATTTTAGCTAATCCGCTAGGTGTAGTGGTGCTACCTACCCCTGTTGGAATCTTACTAATAATGGCACCAGTGGCTGCATTAAGAACATAAAGATAACCTTTACCATCGCCTGGACTCGTATTGTTGTAGCCAGAGGTCACTAACACCACCCATGTGCCATCAGCTTTTCGAGTAATCACTGGCTGGCCAAAGCTGTAGCCCAAGTCGTCATCTTTAACAGCACCAATGCCCGCAGTTGTTGTAAATTCCCACAACAAAACTGGTGTATCTGGCACTGTAATATCGAGCGCATAATAACCACGACCGCCACCATTCAAACCAGCAACCAAAATAGTTTTCCAAACTGCATTAGCTACGCTAGTACAATTTGAAACGCAGACATCTGAAGTAATTGGACTACCGTTTACAAAATTCTGATGCAAGGTGCCGTAATCTTCATCGGCTAGTTTCCACATATTTGGAATCACCATACTTGGCACGTAAGCCCAGCGCTCTACCCCCGTATCTGCGGCAAAAGCATGCATCATGCCATCATTGGCACCCATATAAACGGTACCAGCACGACTCGCTTGTGCCGCTTTGTAACCACCAGCAGGACGAGCAGGATCACCAACAGCTTCGCTGTATCCAGGGTAAGGATAGCTAAATACCGGCTTGCTGATAAATGCTGGTTGAGACTCTAACGCATCCCCTAACACTGCGGCACGGTAGCGATAGATTCTATTATCTGGCGGCCCCTCGTTTGAGGTTCTGTTCTCATAACCGAACTGACCACGCAAATACTTAAGCAAATTAGCACCAGTAGCCAATGCCTGCTGAGCGCCGGTTAAAGACGTCCACTGACTGAGCGTTCCAATGCGCGCCGCATCAAAATAGCTTGAGTTAGCTGCTGCATAGGCTGTATCAAAGTCAATGAGTGCTGTCCCAGAACTATTAGCTGTTTTAATTGTGCGCGTATCGCTCGTTGCTGCAACTTTAGCATTCATCGTACCCGTACAAGCTGTGGCTACAGGCACTTTACAATAAGTAGGGCCTGAGGTTAAGTTACCCGAGAATCCTAACACCCCACCTGCACAAGTAACCGCACCAGGAGTTTCGCAATTGTAAATAGTGGTGTCTCCATCCGATTGAGGAACTGGCGTTGTTGCGCAACCGCTTGCCACCACGTTTTCCACGCACCAAGTTGCGTTTTCACTTACTACACCGGTATCGGTATTAATACCACGCGCCTCTAAGTTACCTCGCCATTCAACTGTAGTGTAACTCGCTACATAAGCATTGTTGTTGCCTGCAACGGGGTTTAGCGTACTGGTTGCCGCTGCTGCTGCAGAACCTTTACGGGCATTAATACCCGCTAAAGCATTGGATAAGCCAGAAGACAAAGAGGCCGGGTCTGTGGCACTAAAATATGCGCCTCGCCCATCCACAGCGGCATGCCACAGGTCATCAATGTTTGCAATAAAACCATCACTACCTGACATGCCAGGTACAGGCCAGTTACACACTGTTCCAGCCGCCTGCCAAGT
>CAYQZK010000032.1:0-16067 GCA_964422015.1 uncultured Methylotenera sp. | reverse complement strand
CCCCTCTAGAGCCGCCAGTTTATTTTGAAACATAGTGACAGTTGGATTAGTAAATCGTGAGTAAATATTACCTGGCTCAGTACCGCCAAAGCGTGCAGCTGCTTGAGCTGCACTTTTGAATCTAAAACTGGAGTTTAAAAACAAGGCTTCTGAATTTTCACCGAATTCAGTCATCTCACTACCTGCACGCACAGATAAGGTTTCTGGATGATATTCATGTATTGTCATAATATTCTCGTCTATTATTGGGGCAAATAAAAAACCCGTTTAAGCATTCTCAGCCAAAACGGGTTCTTTTTTAACTCGCTTTAGCTGTATTTATAACGCGCTCGCAAGCTGAGTAAGACTTTGTTTAATGTGAGTCACTCAAATCAGCGCAAGTTAATGTTATGCCCAAGCAACCTAAACGTCAAGACGCTTGAGCTCTTTACACTAAAGTTTCACCTATTTATTCATTCACTTCTTCTGGACCATCAATTAAATTCAAATCCATTTGTGTACTGGAATTTGCAGGCTTTTGCTTTTTATTACCATCTCCACGTGCTGCTTCAATGTTAGCTAAATAAGCCTCATTAATATCACCAGTCACATACTTACCGTCAAAACATGAACAATCAAAATCATGAATGTTTGGATTACTTAATTTCACATCTCGCACCAAAGCATCCAAATCTTGATAAATTAACGCATCGGCTCCTATCTCTTGGCAAATTTGCTCATCTGTGCGACCTGTGGCGAGAAGCTCATCTCGGCTTGGCATATCAATACCATATACATTCGGAAAACGTACTGGCGGCGCAGCCGAAGCAAAATAAACTTCATTGGCACCAGCGTCACGCGCCATTTGTACTATTTGCTGTGAAGTTGTACCACGTACAATTGAGTCATCAACCAACAACACATTCTTACCCTTAAACTCAATACCAATAGGATTAAGCTTCTGGCGCACAGATTTTTTACGCAAAGCTTGACCCGGCATAATAAATGTCCGGCCAATATAGCGATTTTTAATGAAGCCCTCACGGTAGTCCAATCCCAGAGCAAGCCCTACTTGCAACGCACTAGGACGACTAGTATCTGGAATCGGAATTACCACATCAATCTTTTTATCAGGCCATTCACGCTTTATTTTCTCAGCCAGACTCTTACCCATATCTAAACGTGTCTGATAGACAGAAACATCATCTATCACAGAGTCTGGACGTGCCAAATACACATACTCAAAAATACATGGGTTAAGTTTTGCATCTTCTGCACATTGGCGGCTGAAAAAATTACCATCCATATCAATAAAAATGGCCTCACCAGGTGCCACATCACGAATCATCGTAAAGCCTAATACATCTAAAGCCACACTTTCAGAAGCCACAATGTATTCTGTCCCTTTTTCAGTTTCAGCCTTCCCAACCACTAACGGACGAATACCATTGGGGTCTCTAAATGCAAGCAATCCAAAATTAGCAATCATCGCCACAACTGCATAAGCACCCTTGCAACGCCTATGCACGCCGGCTACAGCATCAAACGTCATGTCAGTATTAAGCACAGCATTACGTGAAGTCTGCTCAATTTCATGTGCCAAAACGTTGAGCAAAACTTCAGAATCAGAGTTCGTATTAATGTGGCGTAAATCCTGACGGAACATCTCAGATTTAAGTTGTGCGGAATTAGTCAAGTTACCGTTATGACCAAGCACAATACCAAACGGAGAGTTCACATAGAAAGGCTGCGCTTCGGCCGCACTTGATGACCCTGCGGTTGGATAACGCACATGACCAATACCTACGTTACCAATTAAACTACGCATGTGACGCGTTTGAAACACATCCTTCACCAACCCATTGTTTTTATGCATAAAAAACGTATTGCCATCGGTGGTTACAATGCCTGCAGCATCCTGCCCGCGATGCTGTAACACCAGCAAACCGTCATACAACAATTGGTTAACTGGGTTTTTACCTACAATGCCTATAATTCCGCACATGAATAAAGCCTTAAATAATCAATTCAATAATGTAATTCTGTAATCTGCCACATAAGCATGATAAAGCCTAGCTTAATCATATTTAACGTGCTTAGCGATAACTTCTGGCATCCAAGGTAGCACACTCACCACCAACGCTTCTATAGGTGCGCTAAACATTGCATTTCGCCATCGTGTATCTTTCGGCAAATCAGTAAATCCAGCCAAAAGTACTAACACACAAACAATAAGTAAACCTCTTAGCATGCCAAACAAAGCGCCTAAGAAACGATTCAATGCACCTAATCCCAATTTATTAAAAATAGCTGAAAGTGCTATTGCCAATAAAGTTGCTACCAATAATGTAGCCAAAAACAGTATTAAAAAAGCCGCTAAAATTCGTAGAGACTCCGTAGGTATATCCAACGGCATCATTGGTAAGAGCTGATTAGTGTAGTTTTTTGCAACGTAAATTGCAGCAACCCACCCCAAAATGGATAGCACCTCACGCACTGCACCACGCATGACACTCAGTATGATTGAAATACCAATAATACCCAGTACAAAATAATCAAAAGTAGTCATTTAAACTATTTTTTAGCAAGCACCCTAGTTAAAGGGCTAATCATTACTTACAACCATTCCATCTAAACCAATTTTTTTGATATTAGCCTGCGCACTAACCGCATTTTGACGAGTTGAAAAACTCCCCGCTCTTAATCTAATCTTTTCACCCTTTGGTGTAGTAAGTTTTTCGGTATGTGAACTGTAGCCAATTTCTTTAAGCTTACTTTGCAAGTGCTTCACCTTAGCTTCATCAGAAAAAACCCCCACTTGCACACTAAAGCTACTTGCCGTTTTTGATTTTTCCTCAATCGCTTTGTTTTGACTAGATTTAGGCTCTATAACTTTTGACTCAACTTGTTTAGCTTCACTCACTTTTGGCTTATTAACTTTAGAATCAACCACTTTAGTTTCAGAAATTTTAACTTCATTAGCTGCCAAACCTGGAATATTGGAATCACTAACTTTACTAGCCTCAACTGCGACTTTATTAGTTTTATCTACAGTAGCAACCGCATTGGTATTTTCAACAGGAACTGCATTTGCAACAGGATGAACCACTTCAGTGACAACCGCTTTAGCATCAACTGAATTACCCACACTTGCTAAGGCCTCTGTTGGACTAGGTGAACTCGCCATTGTTGCCTGATCGGCATTTTCAACTACAGGTAAACTCTCTACAGCACTACTTACAGAAGAAGATGGCTGCGCCACCTCATTAACATTTTCTGGCATAGTCACTTTGATAGATTCTTGAGCAGTTGTAAGTTCCGCACGGTCCTGCAGAATACTAGGTAAAATAATCACCATCAGCAACACCAACGCTATCGCACCCACCAATCGACGACGAGCACGCTTCTTTAAGATTATTTCTTGTTCATTAGGTAAATCTGGTGGCATTACTGCTTCCTCAAGGTTTGGCTTCTGCGCAAGAAGCTGACTGATTTTCTAATAACTGCATGACGCTTGATACCGTAAAAAATGAACCAAACACGGCTATTTTATCATTTTCACTTGCATCAATACAGGCTTCAAGATCAATACACGCTTGTAAATAAGCATCTTCTACTAAACCAAAAGTTTTGATTTTCGCATCTGTTACTAGCTCCTTGATTATCAAAGCCACATCATCAGCTAAGGCGCCTCGTACATTGCTAATACTTGCAACATACCAAACATCAACTTCAGTTTTTACTGCTTCAACAACGCCTTTAATATCCTTATCTGCCAGGATTGCAAACACCGCAAAAACTTTATGCTGCTTCTCATTTCTGCTCGCCATTAGATTACTTGCAAAAGCCCGCGCAGCATGTGGGTTGTGCGCAACATCTAAAATAATCTGAGGTGACTGAGAGACTGTCTGAAATCGTCCAGCGAGTTTAACTTGCAACAACGCATTAGCGATTGCATCTTTATTGACAGGTAAAATAGACTGCAATGACTCTACAGCAGTAATTGCACAAGCTGCGTTACCCAACTGATACTCACCTTTTAGTGCTGGCAATGGTAACGTATATAGCAGACGATTACCCAAGCGATACTGCCAGCCATCCAGATACAACTGACCATCAAAGTCCTGCTGAATAAGTTTTAAATCAGCCTGAATCTGATTTGCGAAATTAATTAAACTATTTGGCGGAGATCTATCACCACAAATTGCTGAAACAGCCTGACGATAAACACCCGACTTTTCTAAACCAATTTTCTCTCGCGTATCTCCCAGAAAATCTTGATGATCTAGGTCAACACTCGTCACAATTGCGCAGTTTGGCTCAAAGGCGTTCACAGCATCTAACCTTCCACCCAGACCGACTTCTAAAATTGCAATATCAATATTTGATTGCATAAAATGCCAAATCGCAGCAAGTGTACCAATTTCAAAATAAGTCAGCGCTATTGGATCTCCTGCTTCACCTAGCCTGGCGCTTTCAATCGCAGCAAAAGCTAGGCACAACTCATCATCCATTGCTTGCTGACCATTGACACGCACTCGCTCGTTGTACCGCAATAAATGTGGAGAGGTATAACATGCAACGCGATAGCCAGCTTGAATGTAAATAGCTTCTAACATGGCGCAAGTTGAACCCTTACCATTTGTTCCAGCTACGGTAATGACCTGAAAACTAGGTTTTAACTGAGCTCGCTCAATCATCATCCTAACGCGGTCTAAACCCATGGCAATAGGTTTTGTATGCAGGCTTTCAATATAACTAAGCCATGCCGCCAAGTTCTTAGGCATGAAAAAAGCCTTTCAGGATTAACAGAAAGGCTTTAAAGGACTTTTTCACAGATCGCTACAATAAGTAGTTAGTTAAGCCGCCGCAGGTAATCGCATTAAATTTGACAACAATGCGGCCAAACGATTACGCATTTCACGACGGTCAATAATCACATCAATAGCACCGTGCTCTAACAAAAACTCAGAACGCTGAAAACCTTCAGGCAAAGTTTCACGAACCGTTTGCTCAATCACACGTGGGCCAGCAAAACCAATTAAAGCTTGCGGTTCAGCTACAATCACATCACCTAACATAGCAAAACTTGCAGAAACACCACCCATAGTCGGATCAGTCAACACAGAAATAAAAGGCAAACCCGCTTTACTTAACTGAGTAAGCGCAGCACTAGTCTTAGCCATCTGCATCAAGGACAACAAACCCTCTTGCATACGCGCGCCACCACTGGCGGAAATACAAACAAAAGCCATTTTATTATCAATGGCGGTTTGTACGCCACGCACAAAACGCTCGCCAACAACAGAACCCATTGACCCGCCCATAAACTTGAACTCAAAAACAGCAATCACTGCAGGTACCGACTTAATGCTTCCTTGCATGACGATCAAAGCATCTTTTTCAGCTACACTTCTTTGTGACTCCCTAATGCGCTCCGCATAAGTTTTACTGTCTTTAAACTTAAGGGTATCGACTGGTTGCACTGACGCACCAATTTCAAACTGACCTTCAGCATCCAACAACAATGCAAGGCGAGCTCGCGCACCAATACGGTTGTGGTGGGCACATTTTGGACAAACTTCTGCGTTATCTTCCAAATCTTTACGATATAAAACAGTTTGACAGGCAGGGCACTTACTCCATAAACCTTCGGGCACAGTTTTTTTGTCACCGCCCACAACGCGCTTAATTTTTTGCGGTAATTTATTTAACCAACTCATATCAATATCCTTTGGAGTTATTTCAGTAAATGCACATTAACTAAGCCGCATCTACCGCTGTTTTTAATTCGTCCATCAATGTGGCAACATTACTTAATAGGTTATCGTCATTTGAAGCTTCAATCACCATCACAACTCGACTTCCAACAACCACGGCATCAGCAATAGCCGCTGTAGCTTTAGCTGTTGCCGCATCACGAATGCCAAAACCCACACCTACAGGTAAATTTGTTTGCTTACGAATTGATGCAACCCGCTCAGAAACTTCAACGATATTTAAATTAGCCGCGCCAGTTACACCCTTAAGCGAAACATAATACACAAAACCACTGGCCTGGTTCACTATCAAATCAACACGTTTAGGCTCAGTGGTCGGTGACAACAAGAATATCGGATCAATGTCTAGCGAACGTAGTTGTTGCACAAACTCGCCACACTCTTCCGGTGGATAATCCACAGTAATCACACCATCAACATCTGCTGCTTTAGCACGCTCTGCAAACGCAAGAGTACCAACAGCCTCAATGGGGTTAGCATAACCCATTAATATAATTGGGGTTTTCTGATCTTGAAGACGAAATGTTTTAACCATCTCAAGTACAGCTGTTAAACCTACTTTATGCACCAAAGCACGTTCACTAGCGCGTTGAATCACCGGACCATCTGCCATAGGATCTGAAAATGGCACACCCAGCTCGATCATATCCGCACCATGTTTTACCAATGTATGCATCAAATTCACAGTGTGCTTTGGATGTGGATCGCCAGCCGTAATATAGGGAATGAGTGCTGTTTTTCCTTGTTGTTTAAGGGCTGTAAAGGTTGATTGAATTCGTGACATGGGTAATTTTTTATTAAATTTATATTTTAAAGTGTGATATTTGCAAGCTTGGCGACCGTATTGATATCTTTATCACCACGCCCAGACAAATTCACCAAGATAATTTCATCTTTGCTCATGCTACGCGCCATTTTTTCGGCATGTGCTAATGCATGGCTAGATTCAAGCGCAGGAATAATGCCTTCTGTTCTACACAAATTATGAAAAGCAGCCATCGCTTCATCATCTGTAATCGCCACATACTCTGCGCGCTTGATATCTTTTAACCAAGCATGCTCTGGACCAACGCCGGGGTAATCCAAGCCAGCTGATACTGAGTGTGTTTCAATAATATTGCCATCCGAATCTTGCATTAAATAAGTACGGTTACCATGCAAAACACCTACTGCGCTATTAGTAGTTAGTGGTGCCGCATGCATTCCTGTTGAAATGCCATGCCCTCCCGCTTCCACACCAATCAAGCGCACATTAGGCACATCAATATAAGGGTAAAAAATACCCATCGCATTTGAACCACCACCCACACAGGCAACGATAGCATCAGGCTGACGGCCTGCCATTTCTAGCATTTGTTGCTTAGCTTCCGTACCAATAACCGCTTGAAAATCACGTACCATCATTGGGTATGGATGCGGTCCAGCAACAGTACCGATAATATAAAACGTATTATGTATATTGGTTACCCAGTCACGCATCGCTTCATTAAGTGCATCTTTAAGTGTCTTAGAGCCACTTTCAACAGGCACTACAGTTGCACCCAACAATTTCATCCTAAATACATTGGGTGCCTGACGTTTCACGTCTTCACTACCCATGTAAACAACACATTCCAAACCCAATCGAGCTGCAATCGTTGCAGTAGCCACACCATGCTGACCAGCACCGGTTTCTGCAATCACTCTAGGCTTTCCCATACGCTTAGCCAATAAAGCCTGACCAATCGTATTATTAATTTTATGCGCACCAGTGTGATTTAAATCTTCACGCTTTAAGTAAACTTGAGCACCACCCCATTTTTCAGACAAGCGTTTTGCATGATAAATAGGACTGGGACGACCAACAAAATGCTTTAAATCATAAGCAAATTCAGCTAAAAATTCAGGATCATGTCGATACTTCTCATACATGACACGCAGCTCATCAAGCGCCTCTACCAAGGTCTCAGCTACAAACGTACCACCAAACTGTCCAAAATGCCCACGTGCATCTGGCATGTCATAAAGCTGCATTATTTACTCTCCACTTAAAACTTAATGCCTATCGACACATTACTTATAAATTTGTTGCATAAACGCAGCAATTTTTGCTGCATCCTTAATACCTTTTTCGGCTTCAACACCGCCACTTACATCTACTGCGTAAGGTCTTACCTTTTGTATAGCCTGTGATACGTTTTCCGCGTTCAAGCCACCCGCCAAGATCACTGGTTTACTCAAGCGCTCTGGAATCAAACCCCAATCAAAAACATGACCCGTACCACCAGCAACACCTTCAGTATAAGCATCTAGCAACAATCCCTTAGCAACTGAAAAATCTTCCGCACATTGTACCAAATTTATGCCCGCCTTAACGCGGATTGCCTTGATAAAAGGCTTACCATATTGTGCACACTCCTCTGGTGTTTCATCGCCGTGAAACTGCAAAAGATCTAACTTAACCTGCGAGCATACTTCACGCACAAAATCCTCTTCAGCATTAACGAACAGACCAACAACCGAAACAAAAGCTGGGACCTGTTGTGCAATTTCAATTGCTCTTTTAATGCTGATGTTACGCGGACTTGGCGCATAAAAAACTAAACCTATTGCATCAGCGCCATTTTCAACAGCCTGCAATGCATCTTCAACGCGAGTAATCCCGCAAATTTTGGCTCTTACTCTCAACTGATAATCTCAATAGGATTGCAAATCATGAAAATGACAAGGCGTTATTGTAACGCTGAAATCAATACTTGACCGGCGTTTTGCACGTTATTTGGCAAACCCCACTTTGCATCATACCCAACACTAGTTAAATACAATCCGTTAGGTGAAAAAGTCGGCGGAGATAATGTTCTATCACGTCTAAGTAACAACTCTTTTATATATTCAGGAGGGTAATAGCCTTTACCAACGTATACAAGTGCCCCTATCATATTACGCACTTGATGATGCAAAAATGCATTTGCAGTAAAGTTAAATATAAAATACTTTCCGACTTGAGCGATATCGGCTTGATACAAATGCCTTGTAGCTGTTTTAGCTTGACACTCAGAAGCTCTAAATGCACTAAAATCATGCTCACCAATTAAATTACTAGCAGCCTCTGACATGGCAGAGAAATCAAGTGGCAAATGAAACCAACCTGCTTTATTCGCCATGATGGCTGACGCTACGGGTGCGTTATAAAGTAAGTATTGATAACTACGTCTAAACGCAGAAAAGCGTGCATGAAAGCCTTCTTCCACTTGTTGCGCCCATTCCACTCGTACCGTAGCTGGCAAATGCGCATTTACACCACGCACCCATGCTGAAATAGGTCTATCTGCATCAGTATCAAAATGAATGACTTGCCCTAGCGCGTGCACCCCTGTATCCGTTCGCCCTGCTGCATGAACTCTAACTGAATGAGCTGCAATACTTGAAATTGCAGCCTCTAGCGCATCTTGCACCGCACCCGCACATGGTTGGCTTTGCCAACCAACAAAAGAAGACCCATCATAAGATAAACCTAATGCTATTCTCATGACCAAATCTTCAATCCAATAAACAATAAAACCAAACCAACAAGTCCAATCAAGATAATGTGATCAATTACTCTATAAGCTTGCGTTTCTAAAACAATCACTTTATCGCACAGTGAAGGTGAAACTTCTTCATGCATACGATCTAAGTGCATGAAGGAAATTGTATTATTTTTAGAACAAGCCAGCTCTTCCACATAATCAAATGTAAGCAAAAGCCTAGCTGTAAATCTTTCAACATCCAAACCCAAAACTTTTAATGGTGAAAGAAAAACATACAATCCCAACATAAGCTTTTCTTTAGAGTCGACGGATAAAAGAACACATAAGGCCGCCAGCGCAATTAATAATTTTTGTATTTGCACCAACCCCAAATGCAATCCCTCATAAGTTGGCGATAGACCACTTGAGATATGTTCAATAATCTCACCGGGCGTAGAAAAAAGATAAACTAGCAATATCGAAATGAAAAATAAGCGCATACGTCTTATCATCGCTAAAAATTGATGGAATTGTAGTTTGGCTGCAACGACGCAAACTACAATACATAAGCCAAAAAGTAGCCAATGATCAAGTAAATTCATCATCAGCAAAACAGCAATCAAAGTTAGAATTTTCACGAAAGGATGCATGACCAATCATACCAAATAAAAAAGCCGAGCACTAAGCTCGGCTTTTTTATTTATCAAGCACTAAGCCAGATTATCTAATAGTTGCTGCGCACGTGCCTGCTGTTGTGGTCCACCCTCTTTCATTACTTCTTCCAACAACTCTCGCGCACCCTCTCTATCATCCATATCAATATAAGCGGCTACCAAATCCAACTTAACTTCAACGTCAGCAGACTCTTGACCAGAATCTTGATTTAAGTCATCTGCCGCACTTGAAAAGTCAATTGAAGCCGCATTCAACGCATCATCTAAATCCAAACTAATTGATGACAAGTCAAATTCATTAGCCTGATTATCAGCATCACTCTTGATGCTTGCCGCTGGCTCTAACTCAACGGCAGAGTCATCTGCAACTTTGCTAGAAGCTTTGGATTTTTTAGCAGGTTCAGATGCAGCAGGTTCTTCTAGCTCAACAATCTCAGCAACTGGCAAGTCTAACTCAGATTCTGGTAAAGTTGATTCAGCTTCTGTATCGGCAACTTCACCTAAATCAAATGAAATATCACCAATCGCTGAAGCTACTTTTTCAACTACCTTTTCGGCATCCTGATCTTGCGGCTCTGTTGGTAAGTTAAAGTCAAAATCTGAAAGCGCATCAGTTGCAACTTCAGCTACTGGCATCTCAAACTTCAAATCATCCTCATCACTTGATTTAGTGCTTGTGAAGTCAATGCTAGGTGCACTAGAAAAATCAATCTCTGGTAATGTTGCCTCAACTGAAGGCTGAGTAGAAGTCTCAGAATGACTAGCTTCCGTAGCCAATTCACCAGCTAGACCTAAATCAAAATCCATCACTTCTTCGACATTTGCATCAAGGCCGATTTCACTTACCATGGGCTCCACTTGTTCCGCCTCAACAACCTCCGGAACATTATCCGCAACTGCACCCAACTCACTTAAATCAAAATCCATTACCTTCTCAAGGGAAGCTTCCTGATTGGCAACATCCTCAACCGGAGCGGATTCAACAGACATATCAAAGCTGGTCAAATCTGGAGATTCAGATTCAGCTAAAATCTCATCATTATTAGCATTTTGATTTAGATCCAAACCTACCGAAGACTCTTGTTCAACTAAGGATTCTGAAAAACCAGGCATGTCTAATGAAGCAATTTCAGCCGTCTTTTCAGGTTCCACAGACGCCAACTCAGCATCTAATGAAAAATCCAAACCGTCATCAGTAGAAACTTCTACATCTGCAAAATCGGATGCGTCTAATTTTCTTCCTATATCTGATGAATTACCTGCTACCTTACCAAGGTCGTACAGAGGATTATCAGGTTCTATGGCTGCGCCCATTTCAGCAACTTTTGCCCACATAGGGTCACTAGCACCGAGAGTGGTATAAAGCTCACCTGCAATATCAACAAATGCTGAAGCATCACGCCTACCAGCATAAATTTCAAGCAATTTCAAATGTAACTCATAGCGTTTCGGCTCTTTGGAAATCGCATCTTTTAATATTTCTTCAGCTTGCGCATCACGGCCGTAAGCCATATACACTTCAGCTTCAGCGATTGGATCCACATCATTAGCATCGATCATGCTGCCATTTGTGCTTTGTGCAAAATCCGTCAAGAAAGACGTGTCTGCTGTTGTGGCGTTACCTGTTGTATTACCAAATACAGTATTAGCGCGCAAGCCACCAGAAGTCAAAATTCCACGCTCAAAACTATCTAAATCCTTCCTACGCTTATTACGTAAAAATAACCAAATAGCTCCAAGCAAACCAACACCAGCAGTTCCGCCTATGATAGTTAAATCAGCCACATTCATGATGCTTTCAAGGAAGCTAGGCTCTGGAGGTGGCGGAGGCGGTGGTACTATGTGTTTCTTAGGTTTAGGTGCAGGAGTTTCAACTTTTGCCTCAGGTTCTACTTGCGGTTTTTCAGTTAATTCAGGCTTAGCAACTTCTTCTACCGGCTTGACCAGTTCAGGCGTTTTAACTTCTGCCACTGGCGCAGCTTTTTCTTCAACTTTTGCTGCAGATTCTGCATTTTTTTGCAATTCCAACATTGTTTGACTCTTCAAGGCCAACAATTTTTGCATATCCTGAATTTGCTTTTCCAATGCAGCGGCACGGTCTTGCGCTTCTTTTAAAGTTTTCTCACGCGCTGTAGCCTCTTCTTGCAATGCTGTTACTTTTGCATCCGCAGCTTTAGCTACATCTTTGTTGACTTTAGCTAAATCTTTTTCACCTGCAGAAAGCTTAACCACATCTTGTGGACCCGATTTCGCTGGCACAGCTTTATCTTGAGCTGTAGCTATTTTTCCAGAAGAGGCCTGCTTATGTTCAACTTCAGTAGAAATAGGAGCGACAGCAACTGCTCCTGCTAAAGTGTTGCGATAGGCATTCCAATTTTCAGAATGCACTTTAATGGATTGCTTGGCCTGCTGTTCATCAACAGATGCAAGACTTTCTCTTGTAGGCACCTTGATAATTTGACCAACTTTAAGTTGGTTCATATTGCCATTACTAAAAGCGTCTTGATTATTTTCATATAGACCAACCAGCATTTGATCTAAACTTACACCATCCATTTGCATTTTTCTTGCAATAGAATTTAAAGTGTCACCGCGCTTAGTAGTTAGACTATCACCATCAAGATCTTTAGGCTTGTCTTCTACCAAAGGTTGCTTGTTAGATTTTTTTGGTTTTTTTAATTTAGGTTCAGCTGCAGATGCTTCGCTAGTTGAAGTTTCTGCAAGCGACTGACTGGCAACTGGGGCCTGAATAACCGAAGCAGGTGCAGTCTGTTCTACTGTTTGCTTATATCCTGGTGGATCCAATAGCACCGTATATTCACGTTGCAAACGCCCTGAAGCCCAATCTACCTGAATCAGCATATCAAGATAAGGATCACTAACGGGCTGGCTAGAATGAATTTTTAGAATTGGCGATCCATCAACACTTTTAGCCACCTCAACTTTAATCGTATTATGTATACCAAGACGTGCTATGCCTTGAGAGGCATAAGCTTCTTCAGAGGCAATAGCCGCAACTAAAGTAGAAAGCTCTTCAGGACTAACAGATAAAAGTTCAACCTCAGCATTGAATGGTTCACCTAAGCCAGAACTCACGTTTAGCTTACCCAATCCCGCGGAAAAGGCAGAATAAGGCATGAGTGCCAAGCACACCGCCAATGAAATTTGCTTTATTTTTGATTTGCGCACATTGCCACCTTTAATCAAGCTTTTATTTTGCAATATGAAAATAACATCAATTAGTTAGCTATGCAAGCTCATAATGCACATTACATCCACTTGCTATCTGATTGTTTTAAAGCTGTTGCAATTTTCGCAATGTATGACCAGCTAAATTAATGCTCAATCAAAATACGCAACATCCGACGTAAAGGCTCTGCGGCCCCCCATAACAACTGATCGCCAACCGTAAAGGCTGAAAGGTAATCATCGCCCATACTGAGCTTACGTAGACGACCTACAGGAGTAAGTAATGTACCCGTAACAGCCGCAGGAGTTAATTCACGCATACTTGCTTCACGTTCATTTGGAATGACTTTTGCCCATTGATTAGCTTCGGCCAACATCTGGTTAATTTCATCTAACGGCACATTTTGATTAAGCTTAATAGTAAGCGCCTGACTATGACATCGCATAGCTCCAATACGCACACAAAGACCGTCAATAATAATGGGGTTAGCCTCTCGTCCTAAAATTTTATTAGTCTCTACACCACCCTTCCACTCCTCTTTACTTTGTCCATTGCCGAGATCTTTATCAATCCAAGGAATTAGACTACCGGCAAGTGGTACACCAAAATTTGAGGTAGGGAAAGTATCATCTCGTAAAGTACCTGCTACTGTTCGATCTATATCTAAAATTGCAGAAGAAGGATCCACAAGCAAATCACCTGCTGCAAAATGCACCTCACCCATCTGCTTAAGTAATTCACGCATATTTTGTGCGCCAGCGCCGGATGCGGCTTGATAGGTCATAGACGTTGCCCACTGCACCAAATCAGCCTTGAACAAGCCATTTAAAGCCATCAACATTAATGAAACTGTGCAATTTCCCCCCACCCAATTTTTGTTACCCGCCACATAAGCATCTTTGATGACATGCATATTGACCGGATCTAAGATAATAACTGCGTCTTTTTCCATACGCAAAGTTGAAGCAGCATCAATCCAATGGCCAGCCCAACCATCTGCACGCAACTTTGGGAAAATCTCAGTCGTATAATCACCGCCTTGGCAGGATACAATCGCATCCATGGCTTTGAGTGCTCTTACATCTTTCGCATCCAGCAATGCAGGAGTCTCTTTTCCCACATTCGGGCCTTGCCCACCAACTTGAGATGTGGTGAAAAACTGCGGCTCGATGTGCGCAAAATCATTCTCTTCAATCATGCGTTGCATGAGCACAGAACCCACCATTCCACGCCAGCCCACAAATCCTACTTTTAGCATATTTAAAACCTATCGTAACAGCCTAATACCGTTAATTTATTTAGTTGATTTTTGAACAGCTTCACCAGCTTTTTCAAGGTCTTTACCCACACCATGAATGGTATTGCAACCAACAACAGTCATCATCAGCGCAATCAGTACAAAATGTTTTACCATACCTTAACCCTTTTCAATAACTTGTAGTTATTCTAATGGAGATATAAATTTTCATAATCAAAAGTGACGCTTTTAAAGCGCCACCCTTTACCATCCCAGCAAATAAAACTTACATCGCCGCAACGATTTGATCTCCCATTTCAGAGCATGATACACGTTTCATACCCTCTTCATAAATGTCACCAGTACGGTATCCCGCCGCCAAAACTTTTTTCACAGCGTTTTCGATACGCTGCGCTGCCGCTTCATTGTCGAAGGTATAACGCAACATCATTGCCGCTGAAAGAATAGTCGCAATAGGATTCGCTAAATTTCTGCCCGCAATATCAGGCGCTGAACCGTGTGATGGCTCGTATAAACCTTTTTTAGTTTCATTGAGTGAAGCTGAAGCCAACATACCGATAGAACCAGTTAACATTGAAGCCTCATCTGACAAAATGTCGCCAAAGATATTGCCAGTAACCATCACATCAAATTGTTTTGGATTGCGGATAAGCTGCATCGCCGCGTTGTCTACGTACATGTGGGTTAATTCTACTTCTGGGTATTCTTTTGCAACATCAATCACGATTTCTTTCCAGAACTCAGTAGTTTCTAATACGTTAGCCTTATCTACTGAACACAGTTTCTTGCCGCGCTTCATGGCAATACCAAACGCTACATGTGCAATGCGACGCACTTCAGACTCGCTATACACCATAGTATTAAAACCTTCGCGCTCACCATTTTCATTGGTGCGCATACCACGTGGTTGCCCAAAATAAACGTCACCAGTCAACTCACGCACAATCATAATATCTAAGCCTGCCACAACTTCTGGCTTAAGCGTAGAAGCATTCGCTAATTCTGGGTACAACACTGCTGGACGCAAATTTGCAAACAATCCTAAATCCTTACGAATACCCAACAAACCACGTTCTGGACGCAATGGACGGTCTAAGTTGTCATATTGTGGACCACCAACCGCACCTAACAACACAGCATCTGCCGCGCGGCAGACTTTTTGCGTAAATTCTGGGTATGGATGACCAAACTGGTCATATGCCTGACCGCCCAAAGGCGCCTCAGTAAAAGTCATGTCCATACCTTCATTTTTCAAAACATCAAGCACTCGCAAAGCTTGTGTGATAATTTCTGGGCCGATGCCATCACCTGGTAATACTGCAATATTCATTGTCATATTTATTCCTTATGTAATTAATTGAACATCCATGGCTGACTTTGTTTATGTTTCTGTTCAAACGCTTTGATTTTTTCGGCATGCAATAACGTCAAGCCAATTTCGTCCAAGCCGTTCAAAAGATTATGTTTAGAGGTTTCATTCACAGTAAAACTAAATGATTTTCCAGAAGGCATAGTCACTGTTTGTGAAGCCAAATCCACGTTCAAGCTATAACCCTCTGTTGCCTCACACTCCTTAAACAATTGATCTACAGTTTCAGCAGGAGCCACGATTGGCAAAATGCCGTTTTTAAAGCAGTTGTTAAAGAAAATATCCGCATAGCTAGGCGCAATAATCACGCGAAAGCCAAAGTCTTCAAT
>CAYQZK010000031.1:0-16238 GCA_964422015.1 uncultured Methylotenera sp. | reverse complement strand
ATCTTCAAACTGACCGCTATTCACTGCGAGCCAAATGCCGACAATAATGGCAAGGGCCATGAGTACTGAAAGTGGTACGAGGATGAATAGAATATCCATTGTTAAACCTTGATTGGATTAAGTTGCTCATTTTCTACGTGGCTGTCCGCGTTGTTCGCACCGAACTTGGTTAGACGTAGTGCATTTGCGACAACAATTAGCGAGCTGACCGCCATGCCCAGACCAGCCAACCAAGCTGAAAGTATGCCAGTAAATGCCAGTGGAATGCTAATCAGGTTGTAGGCAATTGCCCATGCAATGTTTTGTTTAATGATTCGCATTGTTTGTTTTGCGTGTTGAATGAGGTGTGGAAGTTGGTTGATGTCGCCATTGAGAAAAATGTAATCTGCATGTGCCAGTGATAGTGGCACACCTTTCCCCATTGCAATAGATACATGAGCGCTGGCAAGGATTGGACCATCATTGAGGCCATCACCTACCATGAGCACTTTTTTGTTTTCCAGTTTCAGGGTGTGTAGGCGTGCGAGTTTGTCATCTGGGCTGCAGGTAGCGATAAATTTCTGAATACCTATGGCCTGAGTTAGAGCTTTTACAGTGTGAGGTTGGTCTCCGGACAATAACTCGACCTCTAACTGCATGTTTTTGAGCTGTGTGATGGACTGCGCTGCGTTTGCTTTAATTGCTTCCTGCAAGTCAAAAGTAGCCAGCCAGCCGTTTGCATCGGACAGAAACACTTGTTGCGTTTGCGGGTTACTGGTTTCAATGTCGCAGAATTTTGCGGAACCAAATTTTATTTGACCTGAAGCTATATCTGTATTGCCGTTAAGAAGCGTTGCGTGCATCCCCGCGCCTACATCCTCCTGAATTTGATCCAAATTGAAGTTGGGAGCAGGCATTGAATTTTGTTTGTAAGCACTAACAATCGCCCGCGAAACTGGGTGCATGGAGTGTTGGGCTAAAGTTGCGGCTAGAGCGAGCGCATGGCTTTCGGATAGGTTTGGTTTATAGCTGATGGATGTCAGCTGAATATGGTCTTCAGTGAGTGTGCCGGTTTTATCGAAAATCACTGTGTCAATATCAGCAATGCCTTCGATTGCCTGCAAACGGCGGATGAGTATGCCGCGCTTCACGAAAGCGCTGGCGCTGGCCAGCATTGCGGCTGGGGTGGCTAGTGATAGCGCGCAAGGGCAGGTAACAATCAACACCGCGGCAGCTGTCATGAGTGCGCGTCCGTGGTCTATATTCCATAGCATGGCTGCCGCTAGCGCAGCACTTAGCATTACAAATAGCAGAAACGGACGGGCTACCCGGTCAGCCAGTTGCGATAGTCTGGGTTTTTCAATCGCAGCCTGATTGATGAGGTTGACGATTTGGCCGTATTGGGTAGATTCGCCGATATTTTCCAGCGCAATGTTAACGGTTTGTCCCAGATTGTAGCTGCCGGCAATCACGCTATCGTGCAGGTTTTTGTGTATCGGTGTAGATTCACCAGTGAGTAGCGATTCATCGACTTTGGTGTGACCTAGTATTAATTTACCATCAGCCGGAAATGCTTCACCGATATTGACGCGCACGATGTCACCCACGCTGAGTTGTGAGTTGAGGACGCGCGAATATGTGCCGTCTGGATTTTGGCGTTCGGTGTTTTCTGGAATGCGGCTGACTAATACTTCTAAAGCACCTAGTGTTTTGGCATGTAGTTTGACTTCTATCAAGCGTGCGGAAAGTAAAAAGAATACAAACATGGTCATGGAGTCAAAGTATATGGTGTCGCCCCACCAGCTGTTTGGTTCAAAAGTTGCTGCTGAGCTGACAATAAAAGTTATTGCAATGCCGATGGCAACGGGCAAGTCCATGCTGATCTGTTTTAATTTGAGATCGCGCCACGCGTTACTGAAGAATGTTTGACTCGAAAATAGTAGGACAGGGAGGCTGAGTAGCCATGATGCCCAATTGAGTAGCTGGTTGATGTTACTTTCAATTTCACCAGGCTTTGTAAAATAACTTGGGCTGGCGTACATCATCACCTGCATCATGCAAAAGCCCGCTACTATCCAACGCCAGAAAGCAGTGCGGTTCTTATTAGTGGCATTTAGCTCATTTTCATTATGTGAAGCTGGGTTTGCGCTGTAACCTAAAGCTTGGATTGCTGATAGGATTTTGGATGGGCAAGTGCTTGCAGGCGACCAAATAACCACTGCGCGCTTCTTAGACATGCTGACACGTGCGCTTACAACGCCTGGTAATGCCTGCACGCCATTCTCAATAATGCCTGAGCAGGCCGCACAGTGCAGACCATCTAATAGTAGGCTTGATTGAACAAGTGGTTTTTCTGGGTCGTTACCTGCTGGCTGACTAAAACGTTGCCACTGATCTTCTGTGTCTAATATAACCCAGGCAGGATTCGGTACATTTTCTTCTGTCGTGAAAGTGTTTGTTAGCAAGGTTGTCTCGTACGATGTTGATGACTGTTTAGTCCATAAACTTTAGTAGTTTATCCCTGTGAATTATATATTGAAATTTGTATATTCAGCCCCATAGTATGGACATATCAACTTAATTGGAGTGTAACAATGCGCTTTGATAAATTAACTACAAAATTTCAGCAGGCGATTAATGACGCACAGAGTCTGGCCGTTGCGAATGATTGCCCAACGATAGAGGCTTTACATTTGCTTTCTGCTTTACTGACGCAGGATGATGGCGGTACGGCTTCATTGCTGGCGCATGCTGGAGTGCATCTGGCCCCGCTTAAGGCTGGCTTGGCTACGGCTATCGGCAATTTACCTAAATCGTCAGATAGTTCTGGTGAAGTGTCATTGTCGCGCGATTTGAATAATCTGCTTAATGTGACAGATAAACTTGCGTTGAAACGTGGTGATGGCTTCATTGCAAGTGAGATGTTTTTGCTTGCATTGGCGGATGACAAAGGCGCTGCGGGTAAGTTGCTCAAGACGCATGGTTTATCTAAAGCAGCACTGGAACAGGCAATTAACGCGGTGCGTGGTGGTGAACAGGTGCAAGACGCGGAGGCCGAAGGTCAGCGTGAGTCTCTGAAAAAATACACGATTGATTTAACTGAACGTGCCAGTTTAGGTAAGCTAGATCCGGTGATTGGTCGTGATGATGAAATTCGCCGTGCGATTCAGGTATTGCAACGCCGCACTAAAAACAATCCGGTGCTGATTGGTGAGCCTGGTGTAGGTAAAACTGCGATTGTAGAGGGCTTGGCACAGCGCATTGTGAATGGTGAAGTGCCAGAGTCGCTCAAAGGTAAAAAGGTGTTATCGCTGGATATGGCGGCTTTGTTGGCAGGAGCCAAGTACCGTGGCGAATTCGAAGAGCGCCTGAAATCTGTGCTGAAAGAATTGGCGCAGGATGAAGGTCAGACCATCATCTTTATTGATGAAATTCATACCATGGTCGGAGCCGGTAAAGCAGAAGGCGCCATGGATGCTGGCAACATGCTGAAGCCAGCTCTGGCACGTGGCGAGTTGCACTGCGTAGGCGCCACAACTTTGGATGAGTATCGCAAATATATTGAAAAAGATGCTGCTTTGGAGCGCCGCTTCCAGAAAGTGCTGGTAGATGAACCTACTGTAGAGGCCACCATTGCTATCTTGCGCGGTTTGCAGGAGAAATATGAGTTGCACCACGGTGTAGAGATTACTGATCCGGCAATTGTTGCCGCTGCCGAGCTTTCACATCGCTATATTACCGACCGTTTTTTACCGGATAAAGCGATTGATTTAATTGATGAAGCAGCTTCACGTATCAAGATGGAGATTGATTCCAAGCCGGAGGTGATGGATAAGCTGGAACGTCGCTTAATTCAGCTCAAAATTGAACGTGAAGCGGTGCGTCGTGAAAAAGATGAGGGCAGTAAAAAGCGCTTTGTGTTGATTGAAGATGAAATTCTGAAGCTAGAAAAAGAATATGCGGATTTAGAAGAGATCTGGAAAGCGGAAAAAGCTCAGGTGCAAGGCTCTGCGCACATCAAAGAGGCGATTGAGAAAATCAAGTTCGAGATGGAAGAGGCAACGCGTAAAGGTGAATGGCAAAAAGTGTCTGAGCTTCAATATGGTCAGCTACCTGCGCTGGAAGCCCAGCTTAAACAGGCTTCCAAGTCTGAGGCTACGGCAGCTCCAAATAAAAACAGAATGTTGCGTACTGAAGTTGGTGCTGATGAAATTGCCGAAGTGGTGAGTCGTGCTACAGGCATTCCTGTTAGTAAAATGATGACGGGCGAGCGCGAAAAACTTCTCACCATGGAAGCAAAACTGCACGAACGTGTGGTAGGGCAAGATGAAGCGGTGCGTCTAGTATCGGATGCGATTCGTCGTTCGCGCTCTGGCTTAGGCGATCCAAATCGACCTTATGGTAGTTTCTTGTTTTTAGGCCCAACCGGTGTTGGTAAGACTGAGCTATGCAAGTCATTGGCAAACTTTTTGTTTGATAGTGAAGATCACTTGATTCGCATCGATATGAGCGAGTTTATGGAGAAACATTCTGTGGCACGCATGATTGGTGCGCCTCCTGGCTATGTGGGTTACGAGGAAGGTGGTACGTTGACGGAAGCAGTGCGTCGCAAACCCTATAGTGTGATTTTGCTAGACGAGGTTGAAAAAGCACATCCAGATGTTTTCAATGTATTGTTGCAGGTGTTGGATGATGGTCGTTTAACGGACGGTCAGGGTCGTACCGTGGACTTCAAAAATACCGTGATTATCATGACTTCCAACCTAGGTAGTCAGATGATACAAAGCATGTCCGATCAAGATTACCAGGTGGTGAAGTTGGCGGTTATGGGTGAAGTGAAAACACATTTCAGGCCGGAGTTCGTGAACCGTATTGATGAGGTGGTGGTGTTCCACGCGCTTGGTGAGGCTAATATCAAGTCAATTGCGGCGATTCAACTGCAATACTTAGCTAAACGTTTGGCGGCAATGGATATGCAGTTAGAAATGACCGATGCAGCCATTACTGAAATTGCTAATGCTGGTTTTGATCCTGTATATGGTGCTCGTCCATTAAAACGTGCGATTCAGTCTGAGATTGAAAATCCGTTGGCACGTGAAATATTGGCAGGAAACTTTGTGGCTAAAGATGTGGTTAAAGTTGACGTCAAAATGGGTAGAATTGTGTTTTCAAAAGCGAATGCTTAATTTCTAGGCGATATTGGAGCCTTTTTGAAAGATTTTTTGTCTTGTAAGCTTACGTGTTTCGCACTGTTTACTGTATTTTTTATAACAGTAAACAGTGCTCGTGCAGAGTTTACAGATCAAGAGTTAAAGATTTTTGAAAATGAGTCTCCTGTGGTTAAGCGTATGCTTGAAAATGCGGTGTTATCCGAGCGTGATGAACGAAATGAGGAAGGCGACTGGCAGGCTGCTAAGCTATATTGTGCTGCCTCACGGCAAGGAAGTGCAGAGGGGCAGTATAGATTGGGTATGCTATATGCCGTAGGCAAAGGCGTACCACTGAATCGCGACTTGGCAGCAGCAATGTTTGCTACAGCCTCGTTGCAAGGGCATTATGAGGCTCAGAAATTATTGGAAACAGTTGAGCTTGGCATGCTGGATTTACCTTCTTGTGTTTTAGCTGAGGTGGACCCTGAAAAAGCACCACTCGATGTGGTACCCAATAACGCTTCGCAGATTGACCGTTATGTTGCAGACTTACCCGCGTCTAAGCGTTGGTTATTGCGACTTGTTGATACCATCGCTACTTGGTATAAAGTTGATCCAAAATTGGTTTTGTCGATTATTTCGGTGGAGTCTAATTTTAAAACAGTGGCAACTTCTAACAAAAACGCGCAAGGGTTAATGCAGCTTATTCCTGAAACGGCAGATAGATTTAATGTTAAGAATGCATTTGATGCTAGCCAAAACATTAAAGGTGGGGTTGCGTATTTGCGTTGGCTCTTGGCTTACTTTGAGGGGGATGTGACGCTTGCGATAGCCGCTTACAATGCAGGTGAGGGTGCTGTGAATAAGCATAAAGGCATTCCTCCTTTTAACGAAACTCGTCAGTATGTAAAAAAGGTGCAATTACGCTACCCAATAAAAACACACCCTTTTGATGGGAGTATCACTGATCCGTCCCCCGTTATGAAGTCATTGGCAATGAAACGCAACGGGTAATCTCTATGTTTACTTTAAGAGTTATTATGACTTTGCTTATTGGGATTAATTTAATAGGCATTTCAGCCTGCACTTTTGCACCACAGAAGCCATCAGCTAATGTTTCAAAAATCGATCGCATATCGGAAATCGAGTTATCAAAATTGGTACCACATACGCCATCTACGCTTACATTAGACGAGATTGTTAAACTAAGTAGTGAGCTTGATGCTGACCAAATTATTGGTAAATTGCAATCAAGCAATACTTTTTATGACTTAAACCCAACACAGAGTATTGCTTTAAGTAAGCAGGGTGTCGATAGTAAAGTACTTGATTATTTGTATACAAGCTATCAATTAGCGTTGCGCAATAATATTGCAGATGAAGTTAATCGCAGGGAAAAAGAAAAGCGTGCTGAGATAGAAAAAATTAAGCATCAGCATTTGCAGTTGCAGCGTTACAACTTTAATTGTATAGATCAGTATCGATTCAATCCTTTTGCTTTTGGTGGTTATTATGGGCACAGATTTGGAATGGGTGCAGGATGGCCATTGGGTTGCTGGTAAAAGTGGATTGTTCAAGATAGAGGAAGGTAGATGCAGCAAAAAACACATCAAATTAACGTTAGCACGAATGGTCGTAAACTTTATGACATTACGCCAGAGGTGCTTGCTTGGGCTAATGCAAGTGGTATGCATACAGGTCTAATTACTTTGTATATCCAGCATACGTCAGCAAGTTTATTGATTAATGAGAATTATGATCATGATGTGTTGGTGGATATGGAGGCGTTTTTTAATCGATTGATTCCTGATGGAGATCCGCTGTTGATTCATACCATCGAGGGGCCTGATGACATGCCTGCGCACATTCGTACGGCATTGACGCAAACACATCTATCTATCCCTTTAGTGGATGGCAAGGTGGCTTTGGGGCAATGGCAAGGCATATTTTTATATGAGCATCGCCACGTGCCAAGTCGGCGTAGGATTTTGTTGCATCTGATGGGTGAGTGATTTTAATTAAAGCGTAACAATTTGATACAAAATTTAAAGCTATTTCTAATTGCAGACTATCGCTGTTACGCTAGAATAACTCATATAAGGTTTGTATTTTTATAAATAAAGAAGAGGAAAATATTATGTCTATGCTATTGAAATCAATGTTAGTTTTAAGTGTTACGGGCTTATTGGTGGTAGGTTGCGGCGCTAAAGAGGAAGCAGCTCCAGTTGAGGCTGCTCCAGCACCTGTAGCGGCTCCAGTAGCTGCGCCTGCTCCAGCACCAAAAGCTGAACCAGGTGGTTATGAGCCAACGGCTGAAGAGCGTATTCCAGGCATTACTATTGACCCAGCTACTTTGGATGCTGCTGCGGCGGCTGCAGAAGCTGCGCCAGTAGCTGCAGAGGCAGCACCTGCAGCAGCTCCAGCAGCAAAATAAACTAATCAGATTGGAGTAATAAAAAAGCCCGCAACTGCGGGCTTTTTTATTGTTTTATGGCAAGCTAATTCAAGTTGCTCCAACTTAACGGGTCAAACGGTTTGCTTTGGCGGCGCAGTTCATAATACAAGCCATTGCTAGCATTGCCGCCACTATTGCCTACTGATGCAATAGCATCTCCAGCATGTACTGTTTCGCCTACTTGTTTTAATACCGCTTGATTGTTCCCATATAGGCTCATGTAGCCGCTGCCATGGTCGACGATCACAAGGTTGCCAAAGCCACGTAACCAGTCAGCAAATACAATGCGGCCGTTAGCGACAGATTTGACGTCAGCTCCTTCTTTGGCGCGAATAAATAAGCCTTTCCATGAAATTCCGCTATCTTCACGGCTGGCACCAAAGCGATTGGAGACTTCACCTCGTACCGGTAACCTAAGTTTGCCTTTAAGTGTGGCAAAATTGGCGTCTGTAAATTCATCACTTGGTGTTGCGTCATTGGTGATACCTTCTATAGGCGTTTCTTTACTCGGTGTATCTTCTGCAATGTTTTCGGACGTAGTCGAATTTTTTTGTTTTTTAGTTTTAACTGTCTTGGGTTTTGCAGGAATGATTCTGGCTAAACGTTCGACCAATTGAGAAAGTCGTTTTTCATCGCGCGATAGTTTCTTTATTTCATTGCGTTGAGAATTAATTTGTTGCGATAGCGTTTTAACAACTTTGGATTTTTCTCGTTTTTGGCTTTCCAAAGTGCGCCGTTCTTCCATTTGTTTCTGTTTTAATTCAGCGACTTCTTTTAATGCTGAAGCAGTTTCTTCATTAAGCTTGCTAATGCGATTAAGGTTGCCTTGTATTTTGTTGATAAGCTCTGCGCGGGCTTTGGCAATGTAAGAAAAATAATGCACATTACGTGCAATCTCACTTGGGTGTTCGCTTTGTAATATCATTTGCACGTAACTTTGCTGGCCATGCATATATTGCTGATAAAGCTGGCTGCTCAAGAGCTTTTGTTGTTGTTCTAGTGTGGCGCTAGTTGAATTGGATTCGCTTTCTAGCTTGATGAGATTCTTTTTGTTTTCTTGTTGCCGCTGATTAATTTCATAAAGTTTTTTATTTGCTGCACTGATAGCGACTTCGCTTTCTTTGAGGGCGTCAGCAGCGTCTTTATGTGCCTCTTGCGAGCTGTCTAATTCTTTTTTTAGTGATTCTAAGCGTTGTTGCAGCTCACTGAGTGCTTGTTTTGACTGTTCAGGTTTTGCTGCGTGCGTCAGTGAAGACTGCATTAGCCAAAATAATATGGCTATACAAAAAATAAGGTTTAAGCGCTTGCTATGAGTCAAGTTGTTTAAACCTTGAATTCTGCGAGATTATTGCCTGTCATTTCAGCAGGTTGGCGAATGCCCATTAGATGCAGCAGGGTGGGTGCTAGGTCGGAAAGTGCGCCATTCGCTTTCAGTGTTGCTGGGCGACCAATATAAATTAAAGGCACTAGATTAGTGGTGTGCTGAGTATGTGGCTGTTTGTTTTCTTGGTCGTACATGAGTTCTGCATTGCCGTGGTCTGCGGTAATAATCACTTCACCGCCTATGCTTTGCATGGCGTTGACGACGCGACCAATGCAAGTATCTAAAGTTTCTACTGCCTTAATCGCGGCTTCTAGGCTGCCAGTATGGCCGACCATGTCGCCATTGGCGTAATTGCAGATAATGGCGTTGTATTTTTTGCTGAGAATAGCAGCCTCAAGTTTTTCTGTAACTTCAAACGCGCTCATTTCAGGTTTTAAATCATAGGTTTCTACTTGAGGTGAAGGTACTAAGATGCGATCTTCACCTGTAAAAACTTTTTCCTCGCCGCCGTTAAAAAAGAAGGTGACGTGTGGGTATTTTTCGGTTTCAGCAATACGTAGCTGTGTTAAGCCAAGTGATGAAACGTATTCGCCAAAAGTATTGCGTACTTCTTGAGGCGGAAAAAGCACAGTCGCTTTTGTTTCTTTTTTGTCGTAAACAGTCAGGGTGAAGTAGTCGGCCAGTTTTGGTACATGACGGCGATGAAATCCATCAAATTCTTCAGCGAGTAAAGCATGGGTGAGTTGGCGGGCACGGTCTGAACGGAAGTTCATAAATACGAGTAAATCACCATCTTCTAGATGTGATGGTTTTTCATCAGCTTTGTGAATTGCAGTTGTTTTAACGAATTCGTCATTTTCACCTCTAGCATAAGCATCTTGTAAGCCTATAGCAGCGGTTTCAGCGTGAAATTCTCCAATACCTTCAGTGAGCAGGTCGTAGGCAGACTCCACGCGAGGCCAGCGTTTGTCACGGTCCATGCCATAAAAACGACCACTGATAGAAGCGATTTTACCTACACCAAGTGAGGCACATTTGCTTTCTAAAGCGTCGATAAAAGGTGCTGCACTTACTGGAGGGGTGTCGCGACCATCTAAAAATGCATGTACGTAAACCCGGCTTAAACCGTGCATAGCGGCCATTTCTAGCATGGCGTGAATGTGATCTTGATGGCTGTGTACGCCGCCATCTGAAAGTAAGCCTAAGATGTGTAGTGCTTTGCCTTGTTTTTGAATGTTCGTTAATGCGGGAGATAGCTCTGGATGAGTAAAAAAATCACCACTGCTAATACTGTTGTTGATGCGCTCAAAGTCTTGAAATACTACGCGCCCAGCACCAATATTAAGGTGGCCAACTTCTGAATTGCCCATTTGTCCGTCGGGTAACCCTACGTAATGCTCAGAAGCATTGATTAGGGTATGTGGAAAATTACCCCAGAGACTGTCCCAATTAGGTTTTTTGGCTTGCCCAATGGCGTTGTCAGTAATATCTTCTCGGTAGCCAAAGCCATCTAAAATGAGCAGACATACGGGGGTAGGTTGTGCGGTGGGAATCATGACGTTTTTTGCCTTAATATTTTGCCGTGGATGCGACTATTTTAGCTTAAATGCACGTAAAATTAGCCAGTAAATTTATTTGAAAGGAAGTCTGTGGAATTTATACAAAGTAATATTTTATTGATTGGTTTGGCTTTAGGTTCTGGCGTGATGTTATTGCTACCTATGCTTAAAGGTGGCGCAGGTGGTGTGCCTAGTTTGAGCCCATCTGAAGCTGTTACTTTAATCAATCGCTCGCATGCGATAGTTATAGATGTACGTGATGATGCAGAGTTTGCTAGTGGTCATATTGCTGATGCTAAGCATATTCCTCTATCGAGCTTGCCTGAGCGTTTAAACGAGCTTAAAAAATATAAAGATAAAACAGTGCTGGTGAACTGTCAGCGCGGTATGCGTTCAGCCAAAGCCTGTGACATTTTGCGTAAGGCAGAATTTACGCAACTGCACAATTTGCAGGGTGGTTTAGAAGCATGGACTGCAGCTAAATTACCTTTGGTTTGGGATTAAACCATGGCTAAAATCGTGATGTACACCACGGCAACCTGTCCTTATTGCATGAATGCTGAGCGCTTGCTGGTGAATAAAGGGGTGAAGGAAATCGAAAAAATTCGCATTGATTTAGAGCCGGAGCAGCGTGCAATCATGATGGAAAGAACAGGTCGTCGAACTGTGCCGCAAATTTACATTGATGAGCGCCATATTGGCGGTTTTGATGATTTACATGCGCTGGATATGGCGGGCGGACTTGATCCGCTACTCGCATCTTAAACTCTGTTAAAATGGCAGATTATTTATTTAACCCTTAATTACTTAGTAGGCAATCATGGCTCAAGAAGACAACAACGCAGCAGCAGAACAAAATCAACAACCAGGTTTTAGCATCGAGAAAATTTACGTTAAAGATGCTTCATTAGAAATTCCAAATGCACCACAAATCTTTACAGACCGCACTCAACCACAAATTGGTATTGAGTTAGGTAATTTTGCTCAACAGCTTGAAGATGGTGTTTTTGAAGTGGCGATTAAAGTAACCGTAACTTCAAAAATCGCAGATAAAACGGTGTTTTTGGTAGAAGTCACGCAAGCGGGGATTTTCCAAATTCGCAATGTGCCAGCAGAAAATCTGGAGATGATTGTAGGCATTACTTGTCCAAACATTTTGTTCCCTTATGCACGTGAAACTGTGTCTGATTTAGTGGTACGCGCAGGTTTCTTGCCAGTGTTGCTCAATCCAATTAATTTTGAAGCGTTATTTGCGCAACAAAAACAACAGCAAGCTGAAGCTCCAGCTACTCATTAGTTCTTAATCATGAGCTGCAATAGAGCATTTTTGATTGTCAGCTTAATGCTAGCGTTAATGCCAGTTTCGGCGTTGGCGCTAGATTTCCGTTCGGTAGCGGTGCCTAAAGCAGTGCTTTATGATGCACCAGCTATTTCAGCAAAGAAAGTGTTGTTACTTAGCCAGCATTACCCGGTTGAGGTGATTGTTAATCTTGGTGATTGGCTCAAAGTGCGCGATGCCCAAGGGGCTATTAACTGGGTTGAGGCGAAACAGCTTTCTTCAAAACATACCATTATTGTCAGTATAAAAAATGCTGAGATGCGGCAGAGTGCAGACGCCACTTCAAATTTACTGGCAACGTTGGAAAAAGATGTTGTGCTTGAGTTGTTGGATGTGAAATTGAATAACGGTTGGCTTAAAGTGAAGCATCGTGATGGGTTGGTTGGCTATGTTTCTATTTCATCGATTTGGGGTTTTAATTAAATGGCAAAAATAGCAGTTCTTGGCGCGGGGGCTTGGGGAACGGCGTTAGCGATGAATATTAGCGAACGTCATCAGGTTTCTTTATGGGCACGTAATGCGGGTCATGTTTCTGGAATGCGCAAGGCGCGCGCTAACCCCAAATATTTGGGTGATTTTAAGTTTAATGATCAGTTGCAGGTGGAAGATGATTTGCAAACTGCGTTAACAGGGGCAGATCTTATTCTATCTGTGGTGCCTACTGCTGGTTTTCGAGCGATTCTCCAAGATATTAATAAGCTGGGCTCTCAGCTTCCTATTGTTTGGGCGCATAAAGGCTTGGAACCAGTAACTGCTAAATTGCCGTATGAGGTTGCGCTTGAGGAGTTAGGAGTAGAACGCAAATGGGGCGCGTTGTCCGGTCCAAGTTTCGCGGCTGAATTAGTGCGAGGTTTGCCAACGGCTGTAACTTTGGCGGCCAACGATGAAGCATTTGCAAGTAATGCGGCAGCACTCATTCATGGCGGCAATTTACGCGTGTATAGCAGTACTGATGTGGTTGGTGTCTCTGTGGGTGGTGCTGTTAAGAATGTGATGGCGATTGCTGCGGGTATTTCAGATGGTATGGGCTTTGGTAATAATGCGCGTGCAGCGATGATTACACGAGGCTTGGCCGAAATGACACGTTTCGGCGTAGCGCTGGGGGCAAATACAGAAACATTCTTGGGTTTAGCTGGTGCAGGAGACTTAATTTTGACTTGTACTGGGCAGTACTCACGCAACCGTGAAGTAGGTTTACAGTTGGCTAGTGGCAAAACTCTAGCCGACATCTTGCAAGGCTTAGGTCATGTGGCAGAAGGCGTGAATACAGCGCGTGAAGTGATGCGTCGTGCTGAAAGCATAGGCGTTGATATGCCAATTACTTTTGAGGTGAATCAAGTTTTATCGCAAGGTAAACGTGCACAAGATGCAGTAATGGATTTGCTCGGACGCGAACAAAAAGCCGAGAGTATTTAATCTAAAATTTAAAGCCCACCGTCATACCCAACCTGCCGCCAAGCTTCATATAGCAATACTGCGGCGGAATTCGATAGATTTAAACTGCGGCTATTCGGTAACATAGGCAAGCGCAGGCGATATTCTGGTAAAAACTCTTCACGTATGTTTTCAGGTAGGCCGCGTGTTTCTGGACCAAACACAAAGACATCCCCAGTTTTAAATTGAATATCACTGTGGCGGGTGCTGCCTTTGGTGGTAAGGGCAAACATCCGTTTACCTGCCAATGCCTGTTTGCAGGCATCCCAGTTGTCATGCACTACTAAATTGGCATATTCATGGTAATCCAACCCTGCCCGCTTCAGTTGTTTGTCTTCTAAAGAGAATCCTAGTGGTTTGACTAAGTGTAATTCTGCACCCGCATTGGCGCAAAGCCTGATGATGTTGCCAGTGTTGGGGGGGATTTCTGGTTCGAATAATACAATCGTAAACATAATATTCAATCAATGATTTTCAGGTAAGGTTCTTGCAATCGCCCAACATTCTACATGTGTGGCACCTGCTTGTTTAAGAGTTTTTGCGAGTTCATTTAAGCTTGCGCCTGTGGTCATCACATCATCGACGATAGCAATGTTTAAGCCATCTACATTTTGTTGGCAATCGAATGCGTCCCGTATGTTTTTAATGCGTTCTTTCAGTGGCAGGCTGGCTTGAGGTGGAGTGTGTTTGCTACGTTTACATAGCGAGTAGTCCAGTTTAATGTGCGTTCTCTTACTTAGAATTCGCGCAATTTCCAGGGCTTGGTTGAAGCCACGTTCTTTTAGGCGTGTGGGATGCATGGGCATAGGAATAATCAGATCAATTTTATCGATGCCGCTTAGTCGCTTAAGCTTGTTCTCATAAAGCAGTTGTGCAAAGGTATGGCTTAAGTGCAAGCTGTTGTTGTATTTGTAATGTTGTAGCAGCCGATCAACTGGGTAGTCGTAAGTGAATAGGGTGTGAGTGGCATCAAAATCTGGAGTGTAGCTTAAGCAGTTGCCACAAATGCTACCAGAAATTTGTGTTTGTAGGCCGCACTGAGGGCATTGTGGGAGTTTGTGCCAAGGTAGTGCGATGAAACAGGGTTGGCAAATGCCGTGCTCGTTATGATGCTTACTAGCACATAGTAAGCAGCTTTGTTCAATAAGTGATTTTGATAATATCTGCTTAAATTTTAAGCTAATGTTTAGCATTTGCGGCGATTTTAGTTGACAAGGTATAATGTGGCTTAAATTTAGTGGTAAATAAGGGAACAGTAAATGCTTGAATCAACAACAAAATCCTCATCGGAAAACTTGGCGCCTGAGGCGGTCATTGATATTAGCAATCTTAACGCAAACATCGGCAAAGCCTGTGATCATCATCATGATCATGCGACTGTGAATCGTTGGAGCGTGGATGAGATTGTCGCATTATTTGAGTTGCCTTTCAGCGATTTAATGTATCGCGCGCAAACTGTGCACCGCGAGAATTTTGATCCTAATGGCGTGCAAGTGAGCACTTTGCTATCAATCAAGACGGGTGGTTGTTCTGAAGACTGTGGTTATTGTCCACAAGCGGCGCGTTACCACACTGAAGTTGAAAATGAGCCCTTGATGAAGCTAGATGATGTGCTAACAGCAGCGCAAGAAGCTAAAGATAACGGCGCTAGCCGTTTCTGCATGGGGGCCGCATGGCGTGGCCCAAAGCAGCGTGACCTAGAGCCGGTTTTAAAGATGATTTCTGAAGTGAAGGCGATGGGTTTAGAGACCTGTGCAACACTGGGGATGTTAAAAGAAGGACAGGCAGAGCAGTTGAAAGATGCCGGCTTAGATTACTACAACCATAATTTAGATACAGATCCAGAGTATTACGGTGATGTGATTTCTACTCGTACTTACCAAGACCGTCTTGATACGCTAGACCGAGTGCGTAGCGTCGATATTAACGTGTGCAGTGGCGGCATTATCGGTATGGGTGAATCGCGTAATCAACGCGCTGGTTTGCTAGCGCAGTTGGCGAATATGGAGCGTCCACCTGAAAGTGTGCCGATTAATTTACTTACGCAAGTTGAAGGTACGCCGCTACACGGTACAGAAGAGCTAGATCCTTTTGAATTTGTACGGACTATTGCAGCGGCGCGTATCACCATGCCTAGCAGTTTTGTGCGTTTGTCCGCAGGTCGTCAAGGGATGACGGAATCTACACAAGCATTATGCTTTTTGGCAGGTGCAAATAGTATTTTCTATGGTGAGAAGTTACTGACTACAGGTAATCCTGAAGCGGCGACGGATAAGCAGTTGTTCGCTAAACTCGGTATTCATCCTTTATAAGATGCTGAGTCATTTAAGAACCGAGTTAGATAAGCGCAAAGCGGATGGCTTGCTGCGTCAACGTCGTTTATTGGACTCGCCACAAGCAGAGCATATCGTAGCGAATGATCAACATTTTTTGGCTTTTTGCAGTAATGATTATCTAGGCTTAGCGAACCATCCTGACTTAGTTGCGGCCATGCAACGTGCGGCAGGCGACTCAGGTGTGGGTAGTGGCGCATCCAATTTGATTACTGGGCATCATCGCTATCATGATGACTTAGAAAAGCAACTCGCGAAATTCGTAGATTTACCAGCAGCGTTATTATTTTCTACTGGATATATGGCGAATATCGGAGTGATTGGCGCTTTGATGGGGCGTAACGATGCCGTGTTTGCAGATAAATTGAACCACGCCTGTTTGAATGATGGGGCGTATTTTTCATTGGCAGAATTTAATCGCTTCCCGCATAACGATGTTGCCGCGCTAGAGAGCATGCTGAAAGTCAGCACAGCAAAACATAAGATGATTGCCGCTGATGCAGTGTTTAGTATGGATGGCGATATTGCACCGATACCAGAATACCTTGCGTTGTGCGAAAAGTATGATGCTTACCTTTATATTGATGATGCGCATGGTTTTGGTGTGTTGGGTGAGCATGGGCAAGGCAGTTTGAATCACTTTAAGATTAAGTCGCCACGCATTA
>CAYQZK010000030.1:4085-16269 GCA_964422015.1 uncultured Methylotenera sp. | reverse complement strand
TCAGCTGAGCGTTCTGCCTGTTCTAGCGCCTTAACCTGCCCCTGCCCTGTGGAAACTGCTACCCATGCTACCCTCGCCTCGCGGTTAGCCTGCTGACGTACAAACTCAGTTTGATTGCGTGCTTTTTCTTCTAGCGCAAGCGCCTCTTGATAACGCGCATCACGCATGCCGCCACTATAAAGGGGGATGGTGAACTGCACGCCAAGACTCATCTGACGATTCGTCACATCGGCGTCATTAGCGCTTAATCCTTGCAAATGATCGCCGCCTGCAAGCGCAACTAGATTAACAACAGGAGCGTATTTCGATTGAAACTTTCCACTCTCAGTGTGTGCTATTTCCTGTTGCAACAATTGTGTATGCACTAATGGATGACCACTTTGCGCACGTGTTAACCAACTTTGCAAATCTCCTTTAATGACATTGAGAGACTTATTGCTTTGCGATAGCGGTACGATTGCCGCATCCTGATTTCCTGTTAAATCAGACAAAGCCGCACGTGAAAGCTGCAGATTGCTTTCAGCTTCAAATACCTGTGATGTGAGTAAATCATAGCGCGCCTGTGTTTCATGAGTGTCGATCACTGCCACATCACCCTCTTTAAAGCGCGCTTGTGCACTTGCCAGCGCCTCGGCAACGGCCGCATGCTGAAACTTAAGTGTTGAAAGCGTATCGGCAGCAAGCAAGGTATCAAAATAGGCTTGAGCCACACGTTGCATGAGCTGCTGCTCATCGTAAGTCAATTGCACTTCAGCAAGTTGCGCCTGCTTATTAAGTTGCTCTATAGCACCATTGCGCGAAGCATCATAAAGCGGATATTCTGCTCGCAAATTTAAATTGAGGTTTAGTCCAGCATCGGTTCTAGTGCGAAAATCTGTGGTTCCTCTCGCACCCGCGCCGCCGCCAGCGAATTGGGCATTTGAAAACTGAGCACTGCTGATTTTACTGTCGCTACCCACCCCCGCCATACCCGCATTAAGCGTCACTTGTGGATTGCTCAATGCTTGTGCCTGAGAAGTTTTGCTTCGGCCCGCTTCAGCACCAGCGCGGGCAGAGGCAAACTGTGGATCAAAATTACGAGCAGCCTGCCAAGCTTCGTATAAATCAAAAGCTCTCGCCTGACTTGTAATCAATACCAGTAGTATCGCTAAAGCTTGAGCTATTTTCTTTATTAACATGGGTAATAATTCCCTAGCAGCCTGCTGAAATACCCAGCTTGCGCATAATATTTTCCATCAGGCACCAGCCTGTAATACCACTCTGAAAAAGATTGACGCCAATAAAGGCCGTAAAAAATAACCAATATTTACTGATAAACACTGGGCTTTCTGGAACACCTAAAGCGAGTGATAAAAGAATCAATAACCCTGCAATTACACGCACTAATTTCCATGACGTCATACAATTTCTCCTAATTAAATTTGTTTTTATAAGCTACAAAATACAGTAGTGGAATCACAATCAATGTCAGCAAAGTTGAAACAAAAATACCAAAAATGAGTGAGATCGCCAAACCGTTAAAAATGGGGTCATCCAGAATAAAAAATGCACCTAGCATGGCTGAAAATGCCGTTAGCATAATAGGTTGCGCACGGGTAATGGCTGAGTTCATTACGGCTTCTTTGAATGGTTTTCCGGCGGCCACCTCCAAATTAATGAAATCCACCAAAAGAATAGAGTTTCTGACGATAATCCCAGCCAAAGCAATCATGCCGATCATTGAAGTAGCCGTATATTGCGCGCCCAACAAGGCGTGCCCAGGCATTACACCAATAATAGTGAGCGGGATGGGCGCCATAATAATCAGAGGCGTTAAATATGAACCAAACTGTGCAACCACTAACAGGTAAATAAGCACTAAACCAACTGCATAGGCGGCGCCCATATCACGGAACGTTTCATAAGTGACTTGCCACTCGCCATCCCATTTAACGGCATAACCACGCTGATTGTCATCAGGCTGTTGAATAAAAAATTCACCTAATTTTCCACCGCCAGGCACAACTAAATCATTCACGGCAGCACGCATGCCAAACATGCCATAAAGCGGACTATCGAGCTTGCCTGCCATATCAGCGACTACATAATTCACAGGCAATAAATCTTTATGGAAAATCGGCTGTTCACGTAGCACGTTCGCTACTGTGACTAACTCACGTATCGGTACTAATTTACCAGCAGGAGTAGTCACTGAAAGTTTAAGCAGTTCCTCAATATCGGCTTGTGCAACAACCGGTAAACGCAAGCGAGTTCCGGCAGGATATTTGCTCGCATCATGCATATATGTCACATCTTCACCCGCCAAGCCTGTGCGTAAAGTACTCACAATTGCCGCTTGAGTAATACCTAACAAAGCCGCTTTTTTCTTATCTACCACTAGCTCGATTTTCTTAGCATCAGCAATACCGCTATCATCGGTATCCACTATGCCTTCTGTTTGATCAAACAGTTCATGTACCTGTCTTGCCAATTTCAGTCTATCAGCATCGTCTGGCCCATAAATCTCTGCCACAATCGGTGAAATCACTGGCGGGCCAGGTGGCACTTCAACCACTTTTACTTTAGCGCCAAATGTACGGGCAATCTTTTGCAACTCAGGGCGTACACGACTGGCAATAGCATGACTTTGTTCACTTCGCTGATGCTTATCCACGAGATTTACCTGAATATCGCCCAACTCACCACCGCTACGTAAATAATACTGACGCACTAGGCCATTAAAGTTGATTGGTGCAGAAAGCCCTACATACGCCTGATAATTAGTGACCTCAGGCACGGTAGATAGATACGCCGTCATTGCATGCAACACGCTGGCAGTTCTTTCTGCTGGTGTACCTGCGGGCATATCCACCACCACCTGAAATTCAGACTTGTTATCAAAGGGCAGCATTTTCAGCACAACCAGTTTGCCAACAGGTAAAACCAATGACAAAACAATCAGCGCAATGACAACCAAACCCAATTTTCGACGATTTTTCTTACCTTCTGTATCACTTAAAAATGGCGTGAAAATTTTTGTAAATACTGGTGTGATTTTTTGCGTTAAAGCACTTTCATGCGGTGTATGACGCAACCAAAGACGTGATAACCAAGGTGTCACAATAAATGCCACCGCCAATGAGATCAGCATCCCCATGCTGGCATTGATTGGAATTGGGCTCATATAAGGGCCCATTAATCCACTCACAAACGCCATTGGTAATAAAGCCGCAATTACAGTGAGCGTGGCAAGTATGGTTGGCCCACCCACTTCATCGACTGCTACAGGAATAATCTCAGTTAATGTAGCGTGTGGTTTGAGTTTCATATGACGGTGAATATTCTCCACCACCACAATCGCATCATCCACCAAAATACCAATAGAGAAAATTAAGGCAAACAACGAAACTCGATTTAGAGTAAATCCCCAAGCCCATGAGGCAAAAAGTGTAGCGGTTAAAGTCAGGATAACCGCTGTACCCACAATAGCGGCTTCACGTCGGCCAAGCGCAAGAAATACGAGCAACACCACCGCAGAGGTCGCAAAAATCAACTTTTGAATGAGTTTTTTTGCTTTTTCATTGGCTGTTTCGCCATAGTTTCGGGTGATACTCACTTCAATATCTGCGGGAATGAGTACGTTCTTTAAGCCCTCTATCTGTTTAATGACTGCATCGGCTACCGCAACAGCATTCTGACCTGGTTTTTTAGTCACGCTAATCGTCACCGCTGGATGCTCGGCGCTATTTCCAGCTTCGCCATACCAAACATAGCGCTCTGCTGGCGGTGGCCCATCATTAATTTGCGCCACTTCACCCAAATATACTGGCTGACCGTTATGTAAACCCACCACAAGCTCAGCGATATCTTTTGCGTCAGTGAAATACTTACCCACTTCAACCGCAATAGATTGATTGCCACTCACGACTTCGCCTAACGGTGCGCCTAAGTTTGCAGATTGCAAGGCACGACGCATGTCAGCAACCGTAACGTTTGCCGCCGCCATGCGTACAGGATCAATTTCAATATTCACCGCTCGGCAAGGCCCACCTAATGTAGTGACTTCACGCGTGCCTTTCACATGCTTAATTTCAGCTTCTAGCGCATGTGCAACACGTTCAAGCTCATAAGAGCCATGCTGCTGATTCTTGGTGTATAGAGTAGCGGTTAGGATGGGCACATCATCAATGCCTTTAGGCTTGATAATTGGCTCACCTACACCTAGATTTTTTGGCAACCAATCTTGATTGGATTGAATCGTATTGTAGAGTCGCACTAAAGCTTCGGTGCGTGGCAAACCCACCTGAAACTGAACCGTGATTACCGCCATGCCTGGGCGTGAAACCGAAGTTACATGCTCAATATCGGCAATCTGTGATAACACCTGCTCAGCTGGAATTGACACCATCTGCTCAACATTTTTAGCCGATGCTCCTGGGAATGGAATTAACACATTCGCCATCGTGACATCAATCTGCGGCTCTTCTTCACGCGGAGTAACCAGCACAGCAAACAAGCCAAGCAACAAAGCGACAATCGCAATTAATGGCGTGAGCTGTGCGGATTGAAAGTAGCGGGCGATACGCCCTGAAACACCCAATGAATTTTTGTCTGAAGTAGTCATAACATCCTACTTAAAGTTAGCCGCAGTGATTGGGTCTAAGGCCACTTTTTCACCTGCTTGCAACCCTGCCAGCACCTCTATGTGCTCACCCACTTTTCGACCTAACCGTACCTGCCTTAGCTGTGGATTTCCCTTTTGATCAACCACATAAACTGCCATCAACTCACTACGCTTCATCACGCTTTTTGCAGGGATGAGCAACTGCCCTTGCTGCTCACTAGCATTCACAGGCAAACTTGCACGCGCAAACATGCCTGGCACAATACTAGTAAGGTTTTTAGGCAAGCTGAGACGTACTTTCACCATATTACTCACAGCATCAACTGTAGGCAAAATCGTCATTGTGGTATTCGTAACATTACGCTCGGCCTCTATAGCTGCAGGTATTAACGCAGTAATTGCCACCCCCTGTTTAAGGTTAGCCAGCTGGCTTTGCGGCACGTTCACAACAACACGCAAATCTTTAGGGTTATAGAGCACAAGTAAAGGCTTGCCTGGCATCGCCATATCACCCACTTCTGCATTCACCTCGGCAATAACGCCTGCATAAGGCGCATTAATCGTGTGCAAACCTGTTTGCACGCTAGACATACCCGTTTGAGCAAGCTGCGCTTTGGTTTGCGCTTCAGCAGTTTTATAGTCAGATTCAGCCCGCTCCAAAGCTGACTGACTGATGTATTGTTTCTCAAACAACCTGCGTTTACGCTCATATTCATTTCGCGCAGCCGATAGTTGCGCCTGCGCAGCAGAAACTTGCGCCTGACTAGTGATCACTTGTTGCACTGCTAAGCGCGTATCGATACGCGCCAACATCTGACCAGCTTTAATATGATCACCCACTTTAACTGGCAATGCAGTGATGCTACCTGCCACTTGCGGAGCAATAACACTACTTTGCACAGACTCTACAACGCCTTCTACAGTGATGACTGTAACAGCGCCAGATTGGCTTACAATAGCTGTCGCTAAGCCCGCTGCATTAACAAGCATGACATTGAATGCAGTGAATACTCCTGCAATCAAGACCAATAACCATTGATACTGTTTAATCGTGCGCATATTTCACTTATCCAAATTTACAATGAGCCAATTAATCATAAGCTCAGTAATCATAACGGTAAATCAAACTATATTACTATATAGCTATACAGTCAACACATTATTATTGTGTATAATTCAGTTATTAATCAAACAACCCTCACCAAACCAACGGATTGATAGAGGCAGAAAATTATGAGCAAACTTGATGATCAAGCACTGCAGTACGTGGCCCAATACTTTAAAGCATTAGCCGAACCCATGCGGCTTAAAGTACTCAATGCCCTGCAGGATGGCGAAAAAAACGTGGGGCAACTTACCGAAATTTCAGGTAGCACACAGGCCAATGTTTCTAAACACTTGGCCCTGCTTGCACAAAGTGGACTAGTTAAACGTGACTCACGCGGCACCTGCGTGTATTACAGTATTGCCGATCCTAGTGTTTATGAGCTATGTGAGCTAGTCTGCGGCCAAATTGGCAACAGAATGCTGACAGAAGCCGACATTAGAAAAGTATTCTCGGTAGCGCGTTAAACCCACAAAAGAAATCACAAGCAATATGGCAGACATTAAAGTAGATGTTCTTTTAGTCGGTAGCGGCGCCATGAGCGCAACTCTGGCCAGCCTTCTCACCGAACTTGACCCATCACTCAACATGATGATGGTAGAGCGATTATCCAAGGTTGCTGCAGAAAGCACTGACGCTTGGAATAATGCAGGCACAGGACACGCTGGATATTGCGAACTCAATTACACTCCCATGAGTAACGATGGCAATATCGACATCAAACGTGCATTAGCCATCAATGCCTCATTTGAAGTTTCACTACAATTCTGGTCCTATTTGGTTGAACAGAACAAATTACCAACCCCCAATGCATTCATTAATGCAACACCGCATTTGAGCTTTGTTTGGGGCAATGCTGATGTTAATTTTCTACGCAAACGCCATGCGCTATTAAGTGCACACCATTTATTTGCAGACATGGAATATAGCGAAGACTCCAAGCAGCTAGAGGCTTGGATGCCCCTTATTCTGCAACAGCGCGATAGAAATCAGAAGATGGCTGCCACTCGCGTGAGTTACGGTAGCGATGTAGATTTTGGTACCATTAGCCGCCATTTGGTAAAAAATCTTACAGCCAAGAAAAATTTTAACCTTGCACTAAATACTGAGGTCAAAAACCTCAAAAAACTAAGTAACGGCAGTTGGCAAGTCAGCTTGCAAGACTTTGATGGAAAAACAACCCATGTGGAAGCAAGCTTTGTATTCTTGGGTGCTGGAGGTGGTGCACTCAAATTACTTCAAAAATCAGGTATTGCTGAAGGTCAAGGTTATGGCGGGTTTCCTGTAAGCGGGCAATGGCTGGTGTGCAACAAGCCAGAAATTATCCAGCAACACCATAGCAAAGTTTACGGTAAGGCCGCATTAGGTGCGCCACCTATGTCCGTACCGCATTTAGATACGCGTATGATTGATGGAAAGGCCGCATTACTCTTTGGCCCCTACGCTGGATTTACCACTAAATTCTTGAAGCAAGGCACCTACAGTGACCTATTCAAATCTATCAAGCCTAATAATATAAAACCAATGCTCAGCGTAGGCGTTCATAACATGGATTTAACGCGTTACCTGATTGCTGAAAGTCTGCAATCCCATAGCAAGCGTGTTGCCACTTTACGCCAATTTTACCCACAAGCAAAAGATGAAGACTGGCAGTTACAAAATGCTGGTCAACGTGTGCAAATCATCAAAAAGTGTGCTGAAAAAGGTGGAAAACTTGAATTTGGTACTGAAATTGTGGCTGCTCAAGATGGCACTATCGCCGCACTACTAGGAGCCTCACCTGGGGCATCCGTTTCAGTACAGGCCATGATTAATGTCATTGAACGTTGCTTCAACGCACAAATAAAAACTACGGTCTGGCAACAGAAAATGAAAGAAATTGTGCCCAGCTATGGTGAGTCTTTAGTTGAAGACGCAGACCTACTCAAAGCCATACGCCAAAGAACCTTAAAAACTCTACAGCTTGAAAAACACTCAATCTAGCATCATAAAAAAAGCCCAGCACTAAGCTGGGCTTTTAATCGCATCATGAATGCAATATCTGAAATTACTCTTTACCGATTTGATACTCTTCGTAGCTTACTTCAACAATCTTGCCTGTTGTTGCATCCACTTCAACTTTAATTTCTTCTTTGTCTTTTTCAAGAATATCAAACTCGTAAGAAGCTTTACCATCAGATTCAAGTTCATATTCAGTTTCTACCAATGTACCTGGGTGTGCAGCTAATGCTGTCGCTTTAGCATCAGCTTCACTCACTTTTGCTGCAGCTTTAAATTTAGCATTGTCTGCTTTCACTTCCTCTTCGATTTCAGTCACTTTGCCTGATTTAGCGTCACACTCTACATCCCATGCAGTGCCATCTGCTAACTCGATATCAAACTCGTAAACACCCTTTTTGTTTTCAGATTTGAATTCAGCTTTAACAATCGTACCGTCTTTTTTACTCAAAGCAGCTTTAACGCACTTACCCAAGCTGTCGTAAGCTTTTGGCTTAATCGTATCGTGACCTGCAACTGCTGTGTTTGCAAAAAAAGCGGCTGCAATTAAAGTTGCACCTATTGATAAACGAAACATCATGAATCTCCTATTTTTATTAAGGTAAAAGCAAAATCAACCGCACACCTATTGGAATACGGACTTGTTGAAATGATTTTAACAAAAATTTTTAGGTGATTGATTTATTTACAAAATTATTACATTTACGGCTGAAAACAACCAATTTCATTGTCTCACACCATAAAAAAACCCAGCTTAATCGCTGGGTTTAATGTCACTTAAAACTACTCTTTTGATGCACGTTTACGCTCATGCTCTAGCAAGAAACGTTTACGGATACGGATGTTTTTAGGTGTAATTTCTACCAATTCATCATCATCAATAAACTCAACAGCACTTTCTAAAGACAGTGCAACTGGTGGAATCAAACGCACCGCTTCATCTGTACCAGAAGCGCGCACGTTAGTGAGTTGTTTACCTTTGATCGGGTTCACGATTAAATCGTTATCACGGCTATGAATACCAATTACCATGCCCTCATATAACTTATCGCCCGGAACTGAGAACATACGACCACGGTCTTGTAATTTCCATAATGCGTAAGCCACGGCTTCACCATGCTCAGCAGAAATCAATACACCGTTACGACGACCAGGCATATCAGCTTTAACTGGTGCATATTCATCAAAAATATGCGCCATCAAACCTGTACCGCGAGTAAGCGTTAAGAATTCGCCTTGGAAACCAATCAAACCACGCGCAGGAATTTTATACTCTAAGCGTGTACGACCATTACCGTCAGATTCCATATTTTGCATTTCACCACGACGACGGCCTAACTCTTCCATCACGCCACCTTGGTTGTCATCTTCAACGTCCACGGTCAGGATTTCATACGGCTCACATTTTTCACCATTAATTTCACGGTAAACCACGCGAGGCTTGCCTACCGCCATTTCAAAACCTTCACGACGCATATTTTCAAGCAAGATGGTTAAGTGCAACTCACCACGACCTGAAACACGGAACACGTCAGCATCTTGTGTATCTTCAACACGCAACGCCACGTTAACCAGCAATTCTTTAGTTAAACGATCACGAATTTGACGTGAAGTCACAAACTTACCTTCAGTACCAGCCAATGGTGATGTATTCACCATAAAGTCCATAGTCAATGTTGGCTCATCTACGCCCAAATGTTGTAAACCTACAGGGTTGTCACGGTCACAAATAGTGAAACCGATACCAATATCATCCAAACCAGAAATAATTACGATATCGCCTGCTTCAGCCTCTTCAACTGGCACGCGCTCCAAACCTTTAAAACCAAGCACTTGATTAATGCGGCCTTGTGCGATTTGTGTTTCTTCATTCATTACCACAACAACTTGGCCAGGCTTGATTCTACCGTTAGTGATACGACCAACACCTAAGCGACCGGTATAAGTAGAGTAATCCAAAGCAGAGATTTGCATTTGTAAAGGCGCATTACTATCACCTTGAGGCGGCTCTACATGGCTCAAGATTGTTTCAAACAATGGGCGCATATTGTCACTGGCCACCGCCATATCCAATGTTGCAAAGCCATTCAAAGCAGACGCAAACACCACAGGGAAATCTAATTGCTCATCTGTTGCACCTAGGTTAGCGAACAAATCGAACGTATGGTTAATCACCCAATCAGGACGAGCACCTGGACGATCAACCTTATTAATTACAACGATTGGCTTTAAACCTAATGCCAAAGCTTTTTTAGTTACAAAACGCGTTTGCGGCATTGGGCCTTCTACAGCGTCCACAAGTAACACCACGCCATCCACCATACCTAATACGCGCTCTACCTCACCACCAAAGTCCGCGTGACCTGGGGTATCCACGATATTGATGTGCGTACCTTCGTAGTTAAGCGCTGTGTTTTTAGCCAGAATAGTAATGCCACGCTCTTTTTCAATGTCGCCAGAGTCCATCACACGTTCTGTGACTTGTTGGTGAGATGAGAAAGTACCTGCTTGCTGTAATAGCTTGTCCACCATGGTTGTTTTACCATGGTCAACGTGGGCGATAATTGCGATGTTTCTTAAATTGCGTGACATGTATTGCTACCAGTTCATTGAAAGGCGGCGATTTTATCACACTAAATGCTTAATTTATTTTGATATTGTCATTAACGCATTATTTAATTTGACAATCTATTTTAAATGGTTATACTGCGCGCTTCATTCGCATTACGGCTTTTTGTAATGCTTGAATCATTGCCCTGACCCTTTTGTTGCTCGTGAACTTTTGAAGCAACTATCAAGAAATCGGAAGTATCGATTTTACTGGTTAGCGGCTGTGCCCGTGCGCTGGTAAAGATGATATTAGCCTGATTGTTTAAGTGAGAAACCTAAACGTTGTTCATTCAACCTTATAAGTTTCAATAAACTTAAAACTAAATATTTTCTGCGTTTATATTGCTTTTGTTGCTACGTCTTACTTATTGCGTATGCTCAAATGATATGCCCGTATTTACTTAGCGCCCTTTTTATTGCTTATTAATTTTTAATAAGTGTTATTTTTTGAAAGGGACTATTTTGTCTTTTGAATCGTTAAATTTACACCCTACTATCCTTCGTGCTTTAGAAGAGTCTGGCTATACAGCTCCAACACCAATCCAATCACAAGCTATTCCAGTTGTGACTGAAGGCCACGACCTGATGGCATCTGCCCAAACAGGTACAGGCAAAACTGCAGCATTCATGTTGCCTGCATTAAATTTACTCGCAACACCTCACGAGCTAAAGAGCCGTGGCCCACGTATTTTAGTATTAGTGCCTACACGTGAACTTGCAGCGCAGGTGAACGAAGCGGCTCGTAAATACGGCAAATATATTCGCGCACGTACTGTAAGTATCGTGGGTGGCATGCCATACCCATTACAAAACAAACTATTATCACAACCACTAGACATTTTAGTGGCAACACCTGGTCGTTTCATTGACCACCTTGAGCGTGGTCGTATTGATGTATCACGTTTGCAAATGTTGGTATTAGATGAAGCTGACCGTATGCTAGACATGGGCTTCTTGCCTGATGTTGAACGCATCTGCGAGCAACTGAGTTCAGAGCGCCAAACATTACTATTCTCAGCTACGTTAGATGGCGACATCGCACGCATTGCTAAACAAATCCTAAAAACACCAAAAACCATTCAAGTGGCCGCGAAACGTGAAAAACACGCCAACATTGAGCAACGCTTGCACTATGTTGATGATATGACGCACAAAAACAAATTGCTTGAGCATTTGTTGATCGATCCTGAAGTCAACCAAGTAATTATTTTCACTAGCACAAAACGTCATGCCGACTTATTGGCTGAAGACTTATATGCAGCTGGTCACAAAACTGCAGCTTTACATGGCGACATGACACAAGGCGCACGTAACCGCACACTGACTAAATTACGTCACGGTGATGTAAAAGTATTGGTAGCAACAGACGTTGCAGCTCGTGGTATTGATGTGCATGGTATTAGCCACGTCATTAATTACGACCTACCTAAATTTGCAGAAGACTATGTACACCGTATTGGTCGTACTGGCCGTGCAAACAATACAGGTATTGCGATTTCATTTGCATCAAACATGGATCGTCACATCTTACGCAAAATCGAACAATTCACTGGCAACCGTATGGAACCAGCTGTCATTGAAGGTTTTGAGCCAAAACGTGCAATGCGCATGAATGACACTGGCACTCGTGGCGACATTCGCCGTGATGGCCATAAACCAGGTCGCGGTGGTTTTAAACCACGTGATGACCGTGGTAGTTTCAGCCGTGACAATAATCGTGGCGAACGTAACAGCTTCCAACCACGTGAAGATCGTCCAAGCTTCAACCGTGATAGCGAAAGCCGTGGTAACCGTGATTCAGCTCCGCGTGAATCATTCGGCAACTCAGCTAGACCAGAGTTCAACCGTTCAGAAAGACCATCTGGCGA
>CAYQZK010000030.1:0-3985 GCA_964422015.1 uncultured Methylotenera sp. | reverse complement strand
CGTGCTGATGGCAACCGTGGTGATTTCGGCCGTAGCGAGAACCGTGGTAACCGCGCAGATGCACCGCGTGGCGATCGCTCTTCAGCACCAGCAAGACGTGATAGCGCTCCGCGTTCACCACGCAACGAAGGCGGCAGAAGCAATGCAGCTCGTGCTGGTGGTGATCGTAATTTTGGCAATGCAGGTAGCAGCGCTCCGCGCCGTCCACGTAGCTTTGCTTAAGTTAAATTAATAACTCATAAACAGCATTCAATAAATGACAGAACAAGTAAATTTTGACAGCCTTGGCTTAGCGCCTGAACTTCTTAAAGCGCTCACCGAGTCTGGTTACACCACACCCACCCCAATTCAGTCGCAGGCTATACCTGTGGCATTGGCTGGAGGTGATTTAATGGCAGGCGCGCAAACTGGCACAGGTAAAACTGCGGCATTTGCGTTGCCTATGCTACAAAAGTTACTACCGTTTGCTAATAATGGCGCATCGCCAGCTAAACATCCGATACGCGCTTTAATCTTAACGCCAACGCGTGAGTTAGCGATACAAGTCGAAGAAAGCGTAAAAGCTTATGCAAAACATACGCCTTTACGCTCACTTGTTGTATTTGGCGGTGTAGACATTAAAACGCAAACACCCTCACTTAAATCGGGTGTAGAAGTTTTAGTCGCAACACCTGGTCGTTTATTGGATCACATTGAACAAAAAACGCTACAGCTTAATCAAGTACAAATTCTAGTGCTGGATGAAGCGGATCGTATGTTAGACATGGGCTTTATGCCTGATTTGAAAAGAATTTTGGCGTTGCTGCCTAAGCAGCGCCAAACTTTGATGTTCTCTGCCACATTCTCAAATGAGATTAAAAAACTGGCCGATGAGTTTTTAACAAAACCACAATTAATCGAAGTAGCCCGCAGTAACGCCACTAACGATAACGTGACACAAAAAGTATATTCCGTTGCACAGAGCGACAAAGAGGCATTACTTACGCAGTTATTAAAATCTGCGGACGCTAAACAAGTGATTGTTTTCACAAAAACCAAAATTACTGCCAGCCGCCTAAGCCGTAGCTTAGAGCGTGAAGGCATTGCTGCTGACGCCATTCATGGTGACAAGACGCAGCAAGAGCGCATTAAGGCACTAGATGCATTTAAAGCCGGCACATGCACAGTACTAGTGGCCACCGACGTTGCAGCACGTGGCTTAGATATTAGTGAACTGCCAATGGTCATTAACTATGAAATTCCTAGCGCACCTGAAGATTATGTACATCGTATTGGTCGAACTGGCCGCGCGGGTGCTTTGGGAGTAGCAATTTCATTTGTTAGCCCTGAAGAAGATAAATATATGGTGGAAATCGAAAAACTGATTAAACGCCAGATCACTAAAGAAGTGATTGAGATTGAAAGAGCAAGCAGCAGGTCACGTAGCAGTCGTACTTCAAGTAGCACTGCACATTACCAAGAGGCAGCAACAACTAAACGCCTTCCTCCGAAAAAGAAAAGTTCAGACCCATGGTTTGATAAACCTTACGAGGCTAACGCACCAACAAGTGCAAGCACACCTAAAGTAGCCATATCAAAAAACAAGGTACCTGTTGCAGCATTGCTTGGTGGCTTATTAATGAGCAAACCATCTAAAAGCAACTAAGTAAAATAAGCATTCAAGGTAGCTATGAAACAATATCTTTTATGGATTATCTCAATCGTCCTGATAACGGCATGCACCGGCGTGCCTCAAGGCGTAACAACCATCAAAAGCTTTGATGCGAATCAATATTTAGGCACTTGGTATGAAATCGCGCGGCTTGATCACTCTTTCGAACGCGACCTAGAAAAAGTCACAGCCACCTACAGTCTGCGCGAAGATGGCGGAATAAAAGTCATTAACAAGGGATTTAATACTAAAACCAAAGAATGGAAAGAGGCAGAAGGCAAAGCCTATTTTATTGACCCTGCCAATGCTGATAAAACCAATACTGGCCGACTTAAAGTTTCTTTTTTCGGCCCATTTTATGGTGCATACAACATCATTCAGCTCGACCAACCTTACTACAACTACGTGATGTTATGCGGGCCAGATAAATCTTACTTTTGGATATTGTCACGCACACCACAACTTGCGTATCCAATTAAACAAGAGCTCATTTCAAGAGCCAAAGCACTAGGTTTTGCTACAGATCAATTAATTTACCCAGTACAAACAACCGACATCACTGACTACGAAGCAGGCCGCCATGTGAGGCAGCACACTCCATAGCCCAACAACAATTACATCAAGTATTAAATCCTCTTTATTTTCTTTCAGGCAAAATTCTAGTAAGCGTATTATCTTTCTTCACATAATGGTGATACAAAGCTGCTACCGCATGACCGCCAATAAGAAAGTAACCTACAGTGCCAATAGCTTCATGAATTTCTCTTATTAAACGACCTAGGTCTTTATTTTCACCAATCAGCGCAGGCAATTCTAGACCAAAGAATGGAATGACTTTTCCCGCAGCACTCAGTTGAAGCCAGCCTAGTATCGGCATCACGATCATCAACACATAAAGTGCAATATGCATCAGTTTTGCAGACAAATTTTGTTGAGAAGTTGGCTCTGGAATAATACTTGGAACTGGCGCAGACAATCTGGCGTACACACGCAAACTGACCAAGCCCAATATGCATAGACCCAGCATAAAATGCAGTGCTTTTAACGCCTCACGCGGATCGCTACCTTTAGGATAAAGCTCACGTAAATTGATGCTTGCATATACAGCAACAAACAATAACAACATCAGCCAGTGCAGACCTATGGATAAGCTACCATATCGAATATTTGTATTTCTCCAACTCATTTCATCTCCTCCTAAGTTAGCTTAAAACCGCTTATCAAATTCAAACCATTGAATTTCTAACTTGAATTATATGCAACAAAACTTAAGGCTTCCTTAATAGAGACACCCCCGCTCTATTAAAAACTTAAGTCTTCTTATTTCTGACACATCATCGTCACATTCAATTCTTATGCTACACGCACATCGTAACAAAAAGGATATGCAATTTGATGAATTTTACAAAAGCATGGAACGTACTAGTTTGGCTGAATAAATGGGGCATCGGCCTGATCATTTTAGCGTTTTACATTAAGAGTATTTTTGCTTAACGAACTCCAAGAAACATGCCCTGAGAGCCAGCATATACGAGCCTTACAAGGCTGCCATTTTAATTAAGGGCGCCTCAAGAGTATTTACGCTTTTTCTCTACTAAACGCCGAGGTCTAACCGTACGCTCTAACTGTTCACCACGCACCGTAGTAATCGGCTTATTAGAAAGCGGCTGCCAAGCAGGAATCAAGCATTGCTTGCCGCTACCAATCAAATCAGCCCTACCCATTTTCTGCAAAGCCTCACGCAGTATCGGCCAGTTATTGGGGTCGTGATATCGAATAAACGCTTTGTGCAACTTACGCACATTGCCTGATTTTGGCACTGGCACATCTTCAGAATCTGCTGTTACTTTGCGCAATGGATTTTTGCCTGAATAGTACATAGCCGTAGCCATTGCCATCGGCGTTGGCGTAAAATTTTGCACTTGATCTAATTTGAAGTCATATTTTTTCAGCCACAACGCCAAGTTCAGCATATCCTGATCCGTCGTGCCAGGATGTGACGCAATAAAATAAGGAATCAAATACTGCTTTTTACCTGCTTCGGCGCTGAATTTCTCAAACATGGCTTTGAACTCATCATAGGCATCCATGCCCGGCTTCATCATTTTGCTCAGCACATTTTCTTCACTATGCTCTGGGGCGATTTTTAAATAGCCTCCCACGTGATGCTGCACCAGTTCTTTCACATATTCTGGCGATTTCACGGCAAGGTCATAACGCACGCCACTGCCAATTAAAATCTTCTTCACGCCTTTAATAGCGCGGGCTTTGCGGTAAAGTTGAATCAATGCGCTATGGTCAGTATTCAAATTTTCACAAATGCCAGGATAAACA
>CAYQZK010000029.1:0-17450 GCA_964422015.1 uncultured Methylotenera sp. | reverse complement strand
AAAGTAGGCAATGGCAAGGTTGGCGGCAAAGGCATAGAGGGTTTTGTTGCCTTGATTCGACACATGGTCGACAACGCTTATGGCATCAAACTGGCCGAGTTAGTTGAGCTAGCCATTACGATGTCGGGCCTAGTTGCGCATTATGAAAACGACAAAGAAGGCGAAGACCGCATTGCCAACTTAGAAGAACTGGTAACCGCCGCCGTTGCTTTTACCAATCAGGATTTTGGCAACCACAACAATGTCGATGGCGAAACTCCACAAGACTTACTGACCCAATTCTTAAGTCATGCAAGTTTAGAAGCCGGCGAACACCAAGCCGATGTTGGACGTGAAGCCCTACAACTCATGACCGTACACGCATCAAAAGGCCTAGAGTTTAAAGCCGTATTTATTAGCGGCTTGGAAGAAGGCCTGTGCCCGCACGAACAAAGCTTATATGAAAACAATGGCTTAGAAGAAGAACGGCGTTTAATGTATGTAGCGGTCACCCGCGCTAGGCAGCGTTTGTATTTAAGTCACGCCCAAAGTCGCATGCTACACGGCAAGGTACGCTATGGCATTGCCTCGAGATTCTTGGATGAAATTCCTGAAGCATTACTCAAACACCTCAATGCGAAACCAGTGGCTAAATCTGGTAGTGGTTATGACTATAATCAACTTCCAGCCATGATGAGCAGCCAACAAAGCCTAACTCAGAAAAATGCCATGCCGTGGAAAATCGGCCAACAAGTGGCCCATGCCAAATTTGGCAATGGTGTGGTAGTTAGTTACGAGGGCAATGCAAACGACATGCGGGTGCAAGTCAACTTTGGTCGCGAAGGCCTGAAATGGCTAGCTATGGAGTTTGCTAAGCTAGAAAAAATTTAGGCCGCTCGGAAAATATCACGATAGCTGACATACTGAAAAGCGAGCATCAATCCAGCCGCCACAGTCATACAGGTAATTAAAACCGGTATTGCCAAGAACACAGCGAGACTTGGCACCAATTTCGCGATTAAGCCAAAAACGCTTCCTAATAGCGCCAGTACAATCATCATACCCAAAGTAAGCGTTGTCCATGCCGCACCTAGTGCCACCATGTATTTCAATGAACCTGCAATGCTCGATTTAACTGCTTTAACAACTTTGTAGCTATTAGCAGCAATCAACATAGGCGAAAACCATGTAGCCATGACCAATGGCACTTTCAATAATACAGTTTGCAATAACAAGGGCATCATCTTATCTAGATAGGCAATAAGTTGAGATTGCGTCATATCCCCGTCACCCTTTTTCATATCCAATAAAGCTTGAATATCATTGCTCAACAGATAATCCATCAATAAAACGTATAGTAAAGATGCACCACCTAATAATATGAGTAAAGGAATTTTAAGCTGAAACTCTCGCATCATTTCTTTTATAGATTGAGTCTGCTTGCGATCAATATTGCGAAAAGTCATCATCAGAACCACAACAAAAACAGGCAAAATTAAAGTCGTGATGTAAGTTAACTCTAAGATATAAAGTGGCAATATCATAAAAAGCATGACATAGGGCAACGCCAAAACCATCCACTTATTTGGACTAATTTTAATTAACTCAACCGATTCTATAATCCAATCCACACCGGTCTTAACATTTGCTTTAAAAGTCGCCATGAGTTCGCTGTCCTTATTTAATAACCAGTGCTTCTATGTTGCAAAATATGCTTAAAATAATCTGGATCTTTAGCATGCGTGAGTTCACCATCTTGCGGGTAAATCTTGTCAAACAGACGCGACAACCAGAATCGCAATGCTGCTATACGCAGCAGCCCAGACCAAGCCTCAAGTTCACCCTCAGTTAAAGGCCTGACCGATTGATATGCCTGCATTAAAGCCCCTAATCTTGCCTTATCAAAACTACCATCAGACTGCACACACCAATCATTCACGGCAATGGCTAAATCGTAAGCTAAAGCACCATGACATGCATAATAAAAATCAATCAACCCACCAATTTGGTCGCCATCAAATAACACATTATCACGGAATAAATCAGCATGAATTACGCCCATAGGTAATGACGCAATATCAAATTGTGCTTGAAACTCTAATGTTTTTTCTAGTAAGGCTTGCTCTTCAACAGACAAATACGACATTACTTTTGCTGCCACACTCAAACGCCATGCTTCATCACGCTGATTATTACTTTGATGTTGCGGGAATTGCGCCTCGAACGACTGACCCGCAAGGTGCATACGCGCCAAGATTTCACCCACTGCAGCACATTGCGTTGCGCTAGGAGCCTCAACATCACGCCCACTCAAACAACTCACCAAAGCGGCAGGCTTGCCGTTGAGCATATGCAAACTCACGCCATCCTTATCTTCAATCGGGCACGGACACGGAATCCCCTGCACCGCAAGATGCGCCATTAAATCAATGAAGTAAGGTAGCTCTTCTAGCGCATTGTGCTCAAAAAGCGTTAATACGTACTTATTTTGCTGAGCGCCATTTTGCGTGCTAACAAAGTAATTGGTATTAGTGATACCTGAAGAAATGCCTTTTAAATCGACCAGTTCGCCAATAGTGTAATTTTTAAGCCAAGCTTGTAATTGTGAAACGCTAACAGAGGTAAATACAGACATAATTTGAGGCTAAATTTTGATAGTGAACGGCTTTATACTGACAATTACAAAATTAAAGAGGCTTTTTAAGCCTCTTAACTAAAGGGTAAGATTTTCTAAAACCTAAATATCGTCCACTTAGGCACGCTCAAAGGTTGATTTGGCCCATCCATCAACCAACCACCATCTTGATCTTCTTTGTGCATGTAATAAGGTACACCATGCTCTGGCGTGATTTTCATCATATAAAGCTGACCATTGATACGATACTCTTCAATGGTTTCTCCTTTTTTCTTGATGATCGTAATTTCAGGTTCATCTGCAGCATTATCATCCACAGCAATAGTCGGTGGAGGAATATCTTCGAGTGGCTGCAAATCTGCTGGCGGCGCTTTCGCTTGAGCTAGCGCAGACATTGCAAGTAAAGCAAGCAACAATCCCAAGTTTTTATAGCTTATACGCATAATGCCTGACACCTTTTGACATTCAATTTTAGAATTTAAACCTAGACCGTAATCTAGCCACTTAACCTATATACTTCACAGCGAATTATTCTATCAAATAACCAGCAATAAAACGGTGCTTATTACAAATAAAGCTGAACGCGCTCTTCATCGGCAGAGAGCTTAAAGCCTCGTGTTTCATAGTGTTTAAATATAGCCTCAACAATTTTAGCGGGGTCATCTATCATCTGAATTAAATCAAGGTCAGCACTATCAATCATTTTTTCTGACACCAATGTGGTTTTTATCCAATCAATCAAACCACGCCAAAAAGGTTCACAAACTAAAATGATTGGTATCTTTAAGGTTTTACCCGTTTGCACTAGCGTTACCGCTTCCATGAGTTCATCTAAGGTACCAAACCCGCCTGGCATTACTACGTAAGCACTGGCATATTTCACAAACATCACTTTACGCATAAAAAAATGTTTGAAATTTTGACCGATGTCTTGATAGCTATTCGTGTTCTGTTCATGTGGCAACTCAATATTCAAACCAACACTTGGAGACTTACCTTCAAACGCTCCCTTATTGGCCGCCTCCATAATGCCAGGCCCGCCACCAGAAATTACGGCAAAACCTGCATCAGATAAGCGCCTGGCGATATCTACAGTAAGCGTATAGTAAGGACTATCTGGTGGAGTGCGAGCACTGCCAAAAATAGATACTGCAGGCGTAATTTCTTTTAGTCGTTCCGTAGCATCCACGAATTCTGACATAATCTTGAATGCATGCCATGCTTCATACCCAGTTTGATGTCGACCATGCACATCGGAATCAGCGATTTTTGGAATCTTTTTTACAATTGGCATTTTGGCAACCCCGGTTTAGTTACGACTTTGGTTTAATTGCAATATTGCTTTAGTTACATCATTTGGATTTTTACATGAAAACATTGTTACTAGTGGACGGCTCATCCTACCTTTATCGCGCCTTTCACGCCATGCCAGATTTAAGAAACTCTCAAAATGAGCCCACTGGTGCAATTCAAGGCGTACTCAATATGTTACGCCGCCTACATAAAGATTACCCGAGTGATTATAGCGCGTGTGTTTTTGATGCAAAAGGCAAAACTTTCCGCGATGACATTTATCCGGAATATAAAGCCAATCGCGCTGCGATGCCAGACGATTTGCGCCCACAAATAGCCCCGTTGCACGAAGCCATTAAAGCTATGGGCTGGCCGCTTTTAATGATAGAGGGTGTTGAAGCCGACGACGTCATTGGTGCGTTAGCCAAACAAGCAGAGCGCGAAGGCGTGCGCGTCATTATTTCTACTGGCGATAAAGACATCTCGCAACTGGTGAATGAACACATTACTGTCGTCAACACCATGCGCGATGCTTTCAGAAGAGTTGACGATGTGCTTGATATCGCTGGCGTTGAAAATAAATTTGGCATACCACCTAGCCTGATCATTGACTATCTTGTACTCATTGGCGACACATCAGACAACGTTCCAGGCGTAGAAAAAGTCGGCCCTAAAACTGCCGTCAAGTGGCTTAAAGAATATGGTTCTCTTGATAACATTGTGGCAAACGCAGAAAAGATCACGGGGGTAGTGGGTGAAAACCTACGCAAAGCCTTGCCTTGGTTACCTACTGCGCGTGAGTTGATTACTATCCGTTGTGATGTTGGCATTCAAGAAAATCTCAGCGACCTTGCGCCACAACCTATTGATAAAACTAAGCTTGCCGAACTATTCGAACGCTTTGAATTCAAGTCCTGGCGTCGCGAGCTAGATAATATGTCAGATGGCGCTCAACCTAGCAGTTCGACAAACGCACCACAAACCAAAAACCTATCAAGCAGTAGCGATTTTTCTCATGAGCCTATCAAAGAATTTCACTACCAAGCCAACACCTCCCGCAATTACGAAACTATTTTAAGCAATGAACAGTTAGACACCTGGCTCGCCAAACTGCAGTCAGCACCACTGGTTTGCGTAGACACAGAAACAACATCACTAGACCCGATGACTGCCAAACTAGTCGGCCTATCATTCAGCACAGAAGCAGGTAGCGGTGCTTATTTACCACTTAAGCACGATTATTTTGACGCACCTACACAACTCAATTTTGACGACACCTTAGCCAAAATTAAACCCATTTTAGAAAATACAACCATTAAAAAAGTCGGTCAAAATCTTAAATATGACCAGCACGTGTTAGCCAACCACGGCATAGCCCTTAAAGGCATTGCGCACGACACGCTACTGCAATCTTATGTATTTGAATCGCACAAAACGCACGGCATGGATGACCTTGCCATGCGTCACTTGGAAATCAAAACCATTACCTTTGAAGATGTCGCAGGTAAAGGCGCAAAGCAGGTTGGCTTTAACCAAGTCACGGTAGAAACCGCCGCCGAATATGCGGCAGAAGATGCGGACATTACACTACAGTTACATCAAGCCATGTATCCACAAATCGCCGATGATGCAAAATTGCAATACATCTACAATCAGATTGAAATGCCTGTTTCTGACATTTTGTTCACTATCGAGCGCAATGGCGTGCTAATTGATAGCAACATGCTCAATAAACAAAGCAACGAAATTGGCATGAAATTGGTGGCACTAGAAAACCAAGCTTATGAACTAGCTGGCCAGCCCTTCAATTTAGCCTCCCCCAAACAGTTACAAGAAATTCTCTTCGGCAAACTCGGCATCAAACCCCTTAAAAAAACACCTAGCGGTGCTCCATCAACGGATGAGGACGTGTTGCAGGAATTGGCACTAGACCACCCGCTACCCAAGGTATTATTAGACTATCGTGGGCTCGCCAAACTTAAATCGACTTATACCGACAAACTGCCACGTATGATTAACCCGAGTACGGGTCGGGTACACACTAGCTACAATCAGGCTGTCGCAATTACCGGACGCTTAGCCAGTTCAGACCCCAACCTGCAAAATATCCCCGTACGTTCTTTAGAAGGCCGCCGCATCCGCGAAGCATTTATTGCACCGGCTGGCAGTGTGATTGTTTCTGCTGACTACTCACAAATTGAACTACGCATCATGGCTCACCTGTCCCAAGATGCAGGCATGCTCAAAGCCTTTGCCAACAATGAAGACATTCACCGCGCCACCGCCGCTGAAATATTTGGCGTAGAAACAGACGCTGTCGATAACGAGCAACGCCGTTACGCCAAAGTCATCAACTTTGGTCTGATTTACGGCATGAGCGCATTTGGATTAGCTCAAAATCTCAACATAGAACGCGGTGCCGCACAGAGCTATATCGAGCGCTACTTCGCACGCTACCCAAGCGTACGCGAATATATGAACAACACACGAGAGCTTGCTAAACAAAATGGCTATGTTGAAACCTACTTTGGCCGCAGACTTTGGGTACCAGAAATTAACAGTGCCAACGGCATGCGACGCGCAGGTGCAGAACGTGCAGCCATCAATGCCCCTATGCAAGGTACGGCAGCCGACCTCATCAAACTCGCCATGATTGCCGTGGATAAATGGCTAAAAAATGAGAAATTACAAAGCAAGCTCATCATGCAAGTTCACGATGAGCTCGTGCTGGAAGTACCTGAATCTGAACTAGAATTAGTTAAAACCACCTTGCCAGAACTGATGCAGCACGTAGCTAAACTAGATGTGCCTTTACTGGCGGAAGTAGGCATAGGCAGTAACTGGGAAAGCGCACATTAAGCCACTTGTCACGATTTTATTTAGTCTGATATAGTCATCTAGAAAATAAACCTTAATTAGCAACCGAGATAATAAAAAATGTCTTACGAATACAATTCAGAAAGCAGACGCCTAGACCTACCCAACCCATTCAAGGTGGAAAATTATTTTTACTTCATTGCTGCTGGCATCATGGTGATTGCAGCGATTACCTTACTAATAGTTAGCCGCTCAGCTTTAGCTCAGCAGATGTCATTTTTAACATTTTTGCCACTCATTATTGGCATTTTTCTACTCATTAAAGGCATCGATTACACTCGACGTGCGTTGATGCAACTCCGTTTCTTCTTCGGCCGCGGCGAACCCACTGGTTTAGCCGCTGAACTATCTGCAACCGACAATGGCACAGGAAAAGGCGCTGATGGCTTAAAAGAAACCATGCGCCACAATGCGCTAGTATTCAGAGAACCTCAAGGCGCTCTCAACGGCCTGCTTTATAGTTGGATACCTAATTTAATTTTTGCACCACTTCCTATCCAAACCATCGCACAACGCCAGTTTTATAACGCACTTGCCGTCTCAATGATTCTGCTCTCTTTGTTAGTAAGTTGGATATCCTTTAGCGACAATCACTCCAGTGCGTGGATGGGGTTATTCTTTTTCAGCTTCTCCATGTTTATTATTATCAGGCCGCTCAAAAGCGGTGCAACAGGTCAAACAGAGTTAGGTATGAAAGGGTTGGTTGGCTTGGTGTTAGTTGCCATCATGGGGCCAGTCGCTCTACCACTCATTAGCTCCGGCCTGCCTGACATCAGCGTTGTTAATCTAAGCTTGCAAACATTCATTTTGTTACTGCTAAGCCTTGTTTCAATTGGCTTATTTTTTGTCGCTTTGGTCCGTCAAATGGTGCCGCCACCTCCCACCACCACATCATGCGAACAGCAAACAATTTCAATGAATAGTCATCCAAAACAATTGATTGATGAAATGGATCGTGAACTACAAAAGAACTGGACCGAGCAAATTCCGAATCGCCGCTACAGCAAAGTGTTACCTGTTATTAACAATGGTTCAGGTAGCTTCTTCAGCGAAGTCTTAGAAGAGTCTCAACCAATGCCAAACAATGAACTACGCGACATCAATTTTGGTGTTGCCAATAGCTCCCCTCGCTATCAATGGCTAGTTAAACTTAATATTACAGGGGTTGCGCTCACATTCTTTGGCGTGGCTTGTTTAATCGCATTTGCAGTTTTGCTTGACCCATTATCCCCCGACCTAAAAGTGATTAGCTACCTTACATTTGGTGCAGCTTTACTAGTGTTAAGTAACTACTGTTTTTCATCTGGTCACGCCTTGTGGGGACGCTTTGACTTTACTTCACGCCTTACTTGGGTGGAAATCCAAGGTAACTATCAATCGGCCAAACTCGATTACGGCAACATGATGACAGACCGCATTAAAACCGAGAAAAACGTCATCAACATCGAAACCATGACCTTGCGCGTTTGGGTCAGTGAACTTGAAACCGTTTCATTCGGAAAAAACTCTCAACGGTGGATTATTGGTATGCGCGGCCTGCCAGACCAATCATCCTATCTTGCGAAACACCTCACGCAATTCGCTGGAAGCCAAAGCATTATTGTTGCACCTGAATCCATGACAGATATGCAAAAAATAAGCAATTTATCAGCTATCAATCAGCTAGGTGGGGCAGCACCTAGTGCAGAAAGTCAAATTCAGGCCATTGCACTTCAAGCCGCAACCCAGATTCAAAAACAAATCTCTTGTAGCAGTTGCAATGGCGCGATAGAAGCTGATGACAAATTCTGTGGCAACTGCGGAACACCAACCCCAACGTGACTATCAACAAAACTATAACCATAGGTGCGCTGATTATTGGCGATGAAATCCTCTCAGGTAAACGCCAAGATGCGCATTTGAGTTTTGTCATTCAAGCATTGAAAACACGTGGCCTGCAATTATCTTGGGCGAACTACTTAGGCGATGTGCCCGAGCAGATTGTTAGCGCACTACAAGCCAGCATGGCACGCGGTGATATCGTATTTTCATTTGGTGGCATTGGTGCAACGCCTGACGATTACACAAGACAATGTGCAGCGACAGCATCAAACTTACCTATTGAGCGCCATGCAGGTGCGGTAGCAGAAATCGAAACGCAGTACGGCGAAAGCGCTTACCCAAAACGCGTATTGATGGCTGATTTTCCTAAGGGCGCCACACTGATTCCTAATCCAGTCAATCGTGTAGCAGGCTTTGCCATTAATCAGCATTATTTTGTGCCAGGCTTTCCTGAAATGTCACACCCCATGATCGAGTGGGTGCTCGATACGTATTACAGCCATTTATTTAATACTCAGGACTATATTGAGTCGTCTATTTTGGTTATGGATGCGGGCGAAAGCCAGCTCATCGATTTAATGAATCACATTTTGGCCAAATATCCTGCGCTTAAATTATTCAGTCTGCCAAAGCTGGACCATCGCCGTACAACGGAGCTAGGCGTAAAAGGCGCATCCGGCGTTGTGAATACTGCGCTAGATGAAATCAAAACCAGCGTAACTGCACTTGGTTTCCCTTGGTCAGAACTCTAGTGGAATGCCGCGAGCATTGTGGCGCTTGCTGTATTGCCCCCTCAATTAACAGCCCCATTCCTGGCATGCCAAATGGCAAGCTTGCTGGCGAACGTTGCATACAGCTAGACAGCGAAAACAAATGTAAGATTTTTGGTAAACCAGAGCGCCCGTCTTTTTGTGGAAGTTTGCAGCCAAACCTTGAAATGTGCGGAGAATCGCGTGAGCAAGCACTTACTTGGCTAGGCCAACTAGAAAAACTTACGCGTCCTGACTAAAATCACTCTGACTGGTTTCACGCATCAACCACACCGCACTGAAACTCAATGCTGCCATTGCTGAAACGTAATAACCCACCCAAATCAAACCACCCTGTTCAGCCAACAACTGAGAAACAAAAGGTGCAGTAGAGGCTCCAAGAATGCCGCCCAACTGATAGGCCAGACCTGCGCCTGTGTAGCGAACTGCAACGGGAAACTGCTCTGGTAAGAAAGCCCCCATCGGCGCAAAGCTTGCGCCCATTAGTAATAAGGCAATGGATAGAAATAGGGTAATCAACACAAAGTCACCACTAGCAAGCAATGGATTTAAACTAAATCCAGACAACACTGCTAACAAGCAAGACACCAGCAATACTGGTCTACGACCAAACCTATCGCTCAACCAAGCAGAAAGTGGCGTGACGAATGCCATAAACAATACGGCAACACATAACATTTGCAAAAAATCAGCCCGCGGAATATGCAGTGTTTTAGTGCCATAACTTAAACAAAATACGGTCGCGGTATAAAACAGGTTGTAGCATACCGTCATTGCAAGCGCACCCAATAATACTGGACGAAGATGATCACTCAACAAATGTTTAATCGGCGTTTTATGTGTGTGATGCTGTGCTAATGCTGCTGCAAAAGCAGGTGTTTCTGACAATTTAAAACGCACATACAAACCCACTAACACCAACAATGCGCTAGCGATAAAGGGTAGGCGCCACCCCCAATCCTTAAATTCTTGATCCGACAAAAACAACGTTAATACTAAAAAACTCAATGTTGCCAACAGAAACCCTACAGAAGGTCCAAGTTGTGGAAACATGCCAAACCAGCCCCGCTTACTGGCTGGAGCATGCTCCGTTGCCAATAATGCAGCCCCACCCCATTCTCCTCCCAAACCTAAACCTTGCCCAAATCGCAGAATACAAAGCAGAATTGCCGCCCAAGTACCTAAAGTGTCATAGCCTGGCAAAAGGCCGATGAGCAAAGTAGAAGCTCCCATCAGCAGTAATGATGCTGCCAATGTTGCTTTCCGCCCCAGAATATCTCCAAAATGACCAAATACAATGGCACCCAAAGGCCTTGCGACAAAAGCAATACCAAAGGTTAAAAATGCATTTATTGCCTGTACAGTTGGGTCGCTTGCAGGAAAAAACACCTGCCCTATCACCAATGCAGAGGCCATCGCGTAAATATAAAAATCGTAAAACTCTATCGCCGTACCAATAAAGCTAGCAAAGGCAATGTGGGTGGTAGATATTTTCTTCTGCATTTTTCGACCAAAATGAATAAATCATGATTGCGCATTGTAAGCGTAAATAAAGCATTTTTAGGTTTTCTCAACGCGAGATTGCGTATAAAATAGGCAGCTTTCGCATCAACAATGCAAGCATAAAAATCCGTGCAAATTGGCAACCACATTCTTAAAAACAACCTAGTCGTTGCTCCTATGGCAGGAGTTACAGATAGGCCTTTCCGTCAGCTTTGTAAAAAGATGGGGGCAGGCTTGGCTGTTTCTGAAATGGTGACTTCTAACTCACTACTTTACGGCAGTGAAAAAACACGCCGGCGTGCCAATCACGAGGGTGAAGTTGACCCAATCTCGGTTCAAATTGCAGGCGCCGACCCCAAAATGATGGCCGAAGCTGCCAAACACAATGTCGATAATGGTGCACAGATCATCGACATCAACATGGGTTGTCCAGCAAAAAAAATCTGTAATGTCATGGCAGGTTCCGCATTACTAAAAGATGAACCGCTGGTGGCACAAATTCTGAAAGCAGTAGTTGGTGCAGTCGATGTACCTGTCACACTTAAGATTCGCACAGGCTGGGATAAGAACAACCGTAACGCCGTACAAATTGCAAAAATGGCCGAAGATATTGGCGTGCAAGCATTAGCTATGCATGGCCGCACACGGGCTTGCGCCTACACAGGCGATGCTGAATATGACACCATTGCCACGGTAAAACAAAACATTCGCATTCCACTCATTGCTAATGGCGACATTACCACACCAGAAAAGGCAAAATTTGTGTTGGATTACACCGGTGCAGATGCCGTAATGATAGGCCGTGCGGCACAAGGTCGACCATGGATATTCCGTGAGATTGAACACTTTATTAACACTGGCGAGCACTTGCCTGCGCCAGAGGTCACTGAGATTCGAGCCGTCATGCTTGACCATCTGCATGATTTATATGAGTTTTATGGTGAGCTTACTGGCATGCGCATGGCCCGTAAGCACATTTCTTGGTATACCAAGGGTTTAAAAGACTCCGCGCATTTTCGCCACAATATGAACACCTTACAGACGATAGATTTACAGTTAACCGCTATTGATGAGTTCTTTGATCACTTGCAAAGCCGTGACCATCGCCTGCAATACGACTCACACGAAGACAACGAAACCCAAAAACAAGCACTTGAGGCTATTTAAAATGAATAAATGTGATCTTGCTAATAGCGTTAAATCCTCATTAGATCAGTATTTTAAAGACCTTGATGGCGAACCGCCTCACGCTTTGTATGACATGGTATTGAGTTGCATAGAGAAACCTTTACTGGAATACGTCATGCAGCACACAGGTGGCAACCAAAGCAAAGCCTCCGAAATATTGGATATTAATCGCAATACTTTGCGCAAAAAATTACAGCAATACAACATCGAGTAAGCATTACAACTTTGGATTATGGAATAAATTTATGGCAACGATTAAACGTGCGCTAATCAGCGTTTCAGACAAAACAGGCATTATCGAATTTGCGCAAAAATTAAGTGCGCTTGGCGTAGAAATTCTTTCAACAGGCGGCACGGCAAAACTGTTTCGTGACAATCAAATTTCTGTGATTGAAGTCAGCGACTACACGGGCTTCCCAGAAATGCTAGACGGTCGCGTAAAAACACTGCACCCAAAAGTACACGGCGGCATTTTGGGTCGTCGTGATTTGCCTGAACATGTTGCAGCCATGCAAGCGCAAAACATCCCAAATATCGATATGGTCGTAGTTAATCTATACCCATTTGAAGCCACTGTAGCTAATCCAAATTGCACGCTAGAAGATGCCATTGAAAACATCGACATTGGTGGTCCAGCTATGGTGCGCTCAGCCGCTAAAAATTGGAAAGACGTTGCCGTACTCACCGATGCTAGCCAATATGCAGACGTGCTACACGAATTACAAAGCACGGGTGGTGCGCTTGCTGAAGCGACGACATTTGCGCTTTCAGTGGCTGCTTTTAACCGCGTTTCACAATACGATGCAGCGATTAGCAATTACTTATCAGCTATTGACTACAACGCAAGTAAAGCAAGTAGCCAACCTGTGTTGAACGCATTTCCGGCACAAAGCAATACCAACTTTATTAAAGTGCAAGACCTACGCTACGGTGAAAACCCTCACCAAAGTGCTGCTTTCTATCGTGATTTGTACCCAGCCGCAGGTTCTTTAGTCACCGCACAACAATTACAAGGTAAAGAGTTAAGCTACAACAATATTGCTGATGCTGATGCCGCTTGGGAAGCTGTAAAATCTTTCGACAGCACTGCCTGTGTCATCGTTAAGCACGCCAACCCATGTGGCGTAGCGCTAGGCAAAGATGCACTAGAATCTTATAGCAAAGCATTTCAAACTGATCCAACTTCTGCTTTTGGTGGCATTATCGCTTTCAACACCACGCTAGATAAAGCCGCGGCTGAAGCTGTGAGCAAACAGTTTGTTGAGGTATTGATTGCCCCTGACTACACAACAGAAGCATTAGAAGTATTCAAAGCTAAAGCCAATGTGCGTGTGCTTAAAATTGCGCTTCCAACAGGTGGCGACACAGCTTGGGCAAAAGGTCGCAACTCACACGACACCAAGCGTGTAGGTTCAGGCTTATTGATTCAAACGTCAGACAACCACGAAATGCGTATTGAAGACCTTAAAGTGGTCAGCAAAAAACAACCCTCTGCAGAACAATTGCAAGACATGCTATTTGCTTGGCGCGTAGCAACTTATGTGAAATCAAATGCCATCGTATTCTGCGGCAATAGCATGACACTAGGCGTAGGTGCAGGGCAAATGAGCCGCGTGGATAGTACAAAAATCGCCGCAATCAAAGCACAGAATGCTGGGCTAACTCTTAAAAACTCAGTAGTGGCTTCTGATGCATTCTTTCCGTTCCGTGATGGCATTGATGTGTTAGCTGAAGCCGGTGCGGCATGTGTAATTCACCCCGGTGGCAGCATGCGTGATGAAGAAGTCATTGCGGCGGCAGATGAACATGGTTTGGTCATGGTAGTGACTGGCGTTCGTCACTTTAGGCATTAACCAAACCTACTGCGACGTTCGCTACGGTTTGCATGAAGTAACTTAAGTCAACTTGAATAAGGGATGAGTAACAACGTGATTTACTCATCAATGAATTTATGAAAATTTTAGTGATTGGTAGCGGCGGCCGCGAGCACGCTCTGGCTTGGAAAGTCGCACAAAACAAACAAGTGAGCCGTACTTATGTTGCACCTGGTAACGCAGGCACTGCAATTGACCCAGACATGGTGAATGTCCCCATTTCAGCAGTCAATGATTTAGTAAAGTTTGCACAAGACGAACAGATTCACCTCACCATCGTTGGCCCTGAAGCACCGCTATCTCAAGGTGTGGTAGATGCATTTCGTGCTGCAGGCTTAAAAATCTTTGGTCCGACTAAAGCGGCAGCACAATTAGAATCTTCAAAAGATTTTGCCAAAGCTTTCATGGTGCGCCACAACATTCCTACTGCCGCCTATGCAACATTTACCGACGCAAAACTAGCGCATGATTACGTCACACAACAAGGCGCACCTATCGTCATTAAAGCCGATGGTTTAGCTGCTGGTAAAGGCGTAGTTGTCGCTATGAGTGATGACGAAGCGCACGCAGCGATTGACGCCATGCTCTCAGACAACAAACTTGGCGATGCCGGCGCACGTGTGGTAATTGAAGAATTTTTAACGGGTGAAGAAGCCAGCTTCATGGTAATGGTAGACGGTAAAAATATCTTGCCATTAGCTACTAGCCAAGATCACAAGCGCCTATTGGATAAAGACTTGGGCCCGAACACTGGCGGCATGGGGGCCTACTCGCCAGCACCAGTGGTCACCCCAGAAATTCACGCCAAAGTCATGCGTGAAATTATCAAACCTACCGTTGAAGGTATGGCAAAAGATGGTATTCCTTACACAGGTTTCCTGTATGCAGGCTTGATGATTTCACCAGATGGTGGTGTAAAAACCTTAGAGTTCAACTGCCGCATGGGTGACCCTGAAACTCAGCCCATCATGATGCGTCTAAAAAGTGACTTAGTTAACTTGATGGAACATGCTGTTGACGGCACTTTAAACCAAGCTGAAACTGAGTGGGACAGACGCTTTGCCCTAGGCGTAGTGATGGCCTCAGCCAATTACCCAGACACTCCAAAACTAGGCGACGAAATCACCGGCTTACCAAATAACTTAAGCGATGCACACGTATTTCATGCGGGCACAGCAATCAAAGATGGCAAAGTGGTTACTAGCGGTGGTCGCGTACTATGTGTAACGGCTTTAGGCGAAACGGTAAAGTTTGCACAACAACAGGCTTACAAAGCCATTGAAGGCATTCAGTTCAACGGCGCACAATATCGTTCTGATATTGGCTACCGTGCAATTAAGGGTTAATTATTCATGAACACCCAAGACGTTTTAAATTACTTACAAAATCTACAGGCAAAAATCGTAGAGGCCATTGAATTAGTTGATGGTAAAAACTTCTTGCAAGATAGTTGGCAACGTCCTGAAGGTGGTGGCGGTAACTCTTGCTTGCTAGAAGAGGGCAATGTATTTGAGCGTGCAGGTATTGGTTTTTCTCATGTGTTAGGTACAAAACTGCCGCCAGCAGCTAGTGTTGCTCACCCAGAGGCCGCAGGTCGACCATGGGAGGCTATGGGTGTTTCACTCGTATTCCATCCTCGTAATCCCTATGTGCCTACAGTGCATATGAATGTGCGCTTTTTTGTAGCCAAAGCACCCACTAGCGCAGATGAAGATATCTGGTGGTTTGGTGGCGGCATGGACTTAACACCTTACTATGGTTTTGAAGAAGATGCAGAACACTTTCATCGCACCAACAAGACTGCATTAGATGCTTTTGATCCTAGCTACTATCCAAAATTCAAAAAAGAATGTGATGAATACTTCTTCCTGAAACATCGTAAAGAACCACGTGGTATCGGTGGTATTTTTTACGATGATTTCAACGAGCTAGGGTTTGAGCGTACTTTTGATTTCCACCGTGCAGTTGGCGATGCATTCTTACAAGCCTACTTACCGATAGTGCAACGTCGTAAAGATACGCCATATGGTGAGCGCGAGCGTGATTTCCAAGCTTACCGCCGCGGCCGTTATGTCGAATTCAATTTAATCTACGATCGCGGCACCATTTTTGGCTTGCAGTCCAACGGCCGTACTGAATCCATTCTACTTTCCATGCCACCAATTGTTAAATGGCGTTACGACTGGAAGCCAGAAGCAGGAAGCCCAGAAGCCAAACTTTACACGGACTTCTTAATTGAAAAAGATTGGTTGTCTATAAATCGCTAATCATGAATATTCCAGTCGAAGCCCACAATACTGCAAACGAGCTACTTTCCTTCATTGATGCCAGCCCAAGTCCGTGGCATGCAGTACATAGCGTCGAACAACAACTGCTCAAACAAGGCTTTACTCAGCTACATGAGACACTGTCATGGCAACTTAGCGCTGGAAATAGTTACTTCGTTAGCCGAGGTGGCGCTTCAATCATTGCGTTCACACTAGGCCAAGAAGTACTTTCAGAAACTGGCTTTCGCATTGTTGGCGCACACACCGACTCCCCAGGCTTAAGACTTAAACCTCAAGCAGCTTTTGGCAGTAATGGATTAGTCAGAATTGGTGTTGAAGTTTATGGCGGCCCGATTTTAGCTACCTTCACCGACCGTGATTTAAGCGTGGCTGGTCGCGTTGTTGTACGCACATCATCAGGCAATGAAACCCGCTTAATTCAGTTTAATGAAGCATTAATGCGCTTACCTAACCTGGCGATACACATGAATCGCGAAGTCAATGAAAAAGGATTAGTGCTCAACAAACAAACTGAATTGCCATTGCTTTTCGGCATGAGTGAAGAAGGCATTGAGGCTGATCGTCAGTTTATTAGCCACCTTGCAGAGAAACTACAAGTAAAAGCTGAAGACATCATCACTTGGGAACTCAATGTATTCGATACGCAAAAAGGCGTAATCTGGGGTGCTAATCAGGAGTTTATTGCTAACAGCCAGTTAGATAATTTAGCATCTTGTCATGCGGCCATTACGGCATTACTTGCAGCTAAAGAGCCTAAAGCAACTTGCTTGTGCGCACTATTCGACCATGAAGAAGTTGGTAGCGAAAGCACTACTGGTGCTAGCGGTAGTTTTTTAGCCGATATCATTGGTCGTATTAGCGCTAGCCAAAGATTAGATGAGGAATCTCGTTTGCGCGCACTAGCGCAGAGCTTTTTCATTAGCGCAGACATGGCACATGCTTACCATCCTAACCACCCTAATGCTTATGAGCCTTGCCACCAGGTTCACGTCAACAAAGGGCCTGTGATTAAGACCAATGCCAATCAACGTTATTCAACCAATGCTGAAACCGCCGCACGCTTTATAAGCCTGTGTGAACGCGCAAAAGTACCTTATCAACAATACGCTCACCGGACAGATTTAGGTTGTGGCAGCACCATAGGCCCCATCATCGCAGCCAATCTAGGCATAGCAAGTGTCGATGTAGGCTCCCCAATGTGGGCGATGCACAGCATCCGCGA
>CAYQZK010000028.1:0-18446 GCA_964422015.1 uncultured Methylotenera sp. | reverse complement strand
TAGTTTTTGTTAATAATCTCAGAGGCTATCTCCCTAGTTAGAGTGGGCCGGATGAGTAGCTACTTATTTTCACTAACCTTCTTAAGATTATCTAAACCACCTTTATAAACACTGGTGATGGTTTTTACAGCATCTTCATCCCCTAGACCCCTAGCAGGCTTTTCAGAAGTATCTTTGCGTTTAAAGCTACCTTTCCATACCACCAAAGTTTTACCGTCATTGATTTCGGTGACGGTGAGCGTAGATATATAGTCGGTTACTGGTAATACGCCTTCTACAATTTCATACTCAAATGATTTTTCTTTAAATTTATAAGTAATCAACTTTTCTTTAATGGAGCCACCATCTTGTAATGTTAGAAGTCTGACTGCACCAGCCTTATTGTTTTGACCTTCAACAAGTTCTGTTTTTTTAACGGCTGGATGCCATGCACCCATATCACTAAAGTTATGAAGTTTGAACCAAACAGCTTTTGTTGGTGCATTGATTTCAATTTTCTCTTCCACATTAAGAGTAGAAGCTATTTCAGCAAATGCACACATTGGGAATGTGAACGCACTGACAATAAGCGCAATAGCTAGCTTTTTCATTAAGAGTCCTTCGATATTTTATTCAGATTGAAATGCCCATAGAGGTCACAGCAGGGGGGCTACATGAAACCCCTATGGCATGTGTGAATGATAAATAGCAAATCTTAAGCCCAGCTTAAGACGAACTATTTTTTTGTTTTTTAGCAACTATAAGTAAAGGGATTTTTTTCTTGTTAAGTTTCACTTAAGGCTGTTGTCTTAAAGTTTAAATCAACAAAAACCCGACATGTTGAAGTGATCTACTTCAGTTGTAACAAGCAAAAAATTAACATTTATTTAGGAGATCAAAATGACTACGTATCAAAACTACCGTGATCATGGATTGGAAGTTACATCGTTCAAATTAACGAATGTATTGCATATGCTATTCGCTGCGTCATTCGTAATAGCTGTATTTATAGTGCCGACCATTGGGGCAATGGTGTTTCTGTTTTTCTAGCCTTTAAAGTTTTTTTAAATTTTTATCAGCTTATTTAAGAAAGCATTTAGTAATAAAAAATGGAGGCTACAATTGCGTATGTAGATAAATGATTAGGCGTTAGTCACCATGGATTATTTTACAGAGCTTGGCTATTTTGGACTCTTTGTGTCAGCATTTTTAGCTGCAACAATTTTACCTTTGAGTTCTGAAGTGGTTTTAAGCTCTTTGTTGTTAAAGGGGTTGTCACCTATAGCATTAGTCTGCATCGCAACACTGGGAAATGTAATGGGCTCTCTTGCGAATTACGCCTTGGGCTATTGGGCTTGCATAGATGTTATCAAAAGGTGGTTAAAGATTTCTGATGTAGAGTTTGCCCGAGCTGAGCAGCATTTTGTGAAATATGGTTTATTCGCTCTATGTTTTGCATGGGTACCAATAATTGGTGATCCCTTAACAGTGATTGCAGGAATTCTGCGTATCCGCTTATTTTGGTTTTTGATTTTGGTTACGGCGGGAAAACTGACGCGTTATGTCGTCGTCAGCTATTTAGTCTCAGCAAGTGGTTAAGTACGTTACCTTAATATTTAATCAGCCCGCGCAACCTTGTAGTTGATGTAACTAGGGTTATGGCTAGGTTGGTAACGCTCTAAAATGCGCTGGTAGCTACGTATCGATTCCACAAAAATTACTGGTGCACCACCACTCGCGTAACCGTATTTTACCGTGCTGTAATATTCAGGGTTATTCAGCATCACTAGCGTCTTTTTAACATCAGCCCAGCTATCAGGGTTTAGTTTAAAACGTTTCGCTAGAACCCGAGCATCTTCTACGTGGGCGTAGCCAATGTTATAGGCGGCAAGTGCCATATAGGTGCGGTCTGGTTCTGGAATTCGTTCAGGGATCGTATCTTTTAATTTAAGTATGTATTTAGCCCCAGCAGGGATGCTCTGTTTTGGATCTAACCGGTCGGTAACGCCCATCAGGTCTGCTGTGCCTTCGGTAAGCATCATTAACCCGCGTACATTTGTGGGTGAAGTGCTATAAGTGTCCCAATGTGATTCGCGGTAGCTGACGGCAGCCAAAAGGCGCCAATCTATCCCTGTGATTTCCTGTGCTTGTTTGAACAGATTTTTGTACTTTGGTAACAGCGTGTTAGATAGCTTGAGAAAGTTGGTAATATCCTGAGAGTTTAAGCGTTCGGCATGGCCATAGTAGCGGTCCAAAAGATTACGTAGAGTTCCGTCTTTATGAATTTTGTCAAAAAACAGGTTCACTTTTTTCATGAGCAGTGGGTCTGCATTTTTGGGTAATGCCCAGGCAATTTGTTCTGGCTTGCCAATAGCCATGCCGACTTCTAAATTAGGGTAGTAGTTTTGCATCACTGAATTTAAGTGGCTATCGACCACGGTGTAATCCAAAATGCCGCTAGCAATTTCTTCTAACAAAGATTCTGAACTGGTGTTTTTAGGTGCTTGCCAACGCAGTAGGGGGTGGTCTGCTTGTAATTGGCTTAAGCGCTCGGCATAGCTAGTGCCCGCTGGAACGGCGATTTTTTTATCAGTAATTTCGTCAATGTTTTTTGGTTTTTTATTGACTTCACCATTAAAAATCAATTGTTGCTGTGTTTCTTGATAAGGCTTAGAGAACTGCACAAGTTCTTGGCGCACCGGGGTGATGGAAAGATTTGCTGCGGCAATATGTGCCTTGCCTTTTAATAGGGTGGGGATGACGTCGCTAATGCTATTCACTACTAAGAACTTAACTTGTTTTTCTGGGGCATACTCTTGAACGAACTTTGTGGCTAAATCATATTCAATGCCTGCAAATTGGTCTTCGCCATTTACAAAATAAGTGGTGGGTCCATTACTTGTAACAAAAACAAGCTCACTTTTATTGCTCCCAGCTATATCACTATTGGGGGTGCAGCCAATGGATAGAATAAGCAATAAAGGTAGTAAGAGTAGACGCATGGATGCTTCTTTATTTAATCCAATGTTCCGTGACTAGACCATTGGCGGCGATAAATGTTGCATCTGTTAGACCATAAAATATGCCATGTTCCACAACTCCGGGCGTATTGCTGATCAAGTCGTTTAGTGTCTTTGCATCAAGGTTGGGATTAAAACGCATATCGAGTACGTAGCTGCCGTGAGAGGTAACCCAGAAACCATCTTTAGCTGGATTGGGGCGCAGGTCACCTTGTGCTCCAGCATTTTCTAAACTTTTTTTAGTGAGTTGCCATGCGAAAGGGATCACTTCAATGGGAATGGGAAAGTTTTGTCCAATATGTTGAACACGTTTACTTTCATCAGCCACTGCAATAAATATAGATGCCGCTTTTGCTAGCAGTTTCTCTTTCACTAAATCACTGCCACGACCCTTGAGCAATGTCATGTCTGGGGTAATTTCGTCTGCGCCATCTACGTATAAATCAATACAGCTGATGTGCTCTAAAGCAACGATGGGTAAATGGAGTGATTGTGCTTTTTGTGCGCTGATGGTGGAGCTGGCAACCGTAGTGATTTTTAAGCCATCATCTCGCTGGCGTCTTGCCAGTTCTTCAATGAAGTAGTTGGCGGTAGATCCTGTACCTAAGCCAACCAGCATGCCATCCTTAACATATTGCGCGGCCTGTAAAGCGACCAGTTGTTTATCGTTCATTACGGCTCTCCAACGATTCCAATTTCATAGGAGTATCTTAACGCGATTAGTCTGTTTTAGGCATAAAAAAAGGGAGCAAATGCTCCCTTGGATTTAAGATTTTTAAATCTTATTTCATTACGCGGTTTCTGTATTCACCGGTACGTGTGTCGATTTCAATTTTGTCACCTTGAGAACAGAATAATGGTACTGGTAATTCAAAGCCTGTTGCGATTTTAGCTGGCTTCATTACTTTGCCAGAAGTGTCACCTTTAACTGCTGGTTCTGTGTAGGTGATTTCACGTACTACTGTAGTTGGTAATTCTACTGAAATTGCTTTTTCATTGTAAAAACGCAAGTCAGCTGGCATGCCGTCTTCTAGATATGGAAGTGCATCTTCCATAAACTCTGCATCAACGTCGTATTGGTTGTAATCTGCATCCATGAAAACATAAGTTGGATCAGCAAAGTATGAGTAAGTCACTTCTTTTTTCTCAAGCACAATCACGTCAAATTTATCGCCAGCGCCATAAATGTTCTCGCTAGGAGTTTCAGTGAGCAGGTTTTTGAATTTCATTTTAACCACGGCGGTGCTGCGGCCTGATTTGTTGTATTCTGCTTTAATCACGACTAATGGTTCGTCACCGACCATAATCACGTTACCGGCGCGGAGTTCTTGTGCTGTTTTCATAGGTTGCCTTACAAATTAAATGGGATAAGCGAAAACCGCGCATTATACCCGAGTTTTAGTTAAATTCTTACTAAAAATCACCAACTTACTGGCAAGGTCGGTTTGCGTTGCGAGAGCTTTTGATTGCTGGCTAGAATAGGCTTTTAGCGCAGTGAGTTGATTGAGAACATGTTGCCATGATTGCGTGTTTGGTTGTGGTAATTGTGATGGTGGCGCTTTAGACCATGATAAATGTGCAAGATGAAGCAGTGATTTTAGTTCGGGAGTGGCTTCATGACTATAAACATCCAAAAATGCTGAAAGCTTTTGTAGGTGCACATAGTCATCTTGAATATAGGGTTGCCAGATAAAAGGTTTTCCAGCCCAAATGGCGCGTATCCAGCTATCTTCACCTCGTACAAAATTCAAGTCGCACAACCATAGCAAGCGGTCATAGTCTGATTGTGATAAGAACGGGATTAAGTGAATGCTTAGATTGCCTTTGATGAGAGTTTTTTTTGTTGAGTTGAATTTGTAGTCTTGAAAAGCAGTATTGTCAGGCAAGGTGTGATCGTTGCTTGGTAAAAACAGACTGATGGGTTTTGCCGATTGTTCTATACTTGATAATAGGTCTTGGATATTGGCTTGAGGGTAGCTAAATAATGAGATTTTGATGTTCTCTGAAGTTGAGTTGAGCGCATTGTTTAAACCTATTTTTTGCCAAAACTCTTCTTGTAGTTGTTTTGAGTTTAGAAATTGATCGCGTGTAGTAATGAGTTGATTTTCACGAATCAAGCCACCTGTTGAGTCAAAAAAACCAGGAAAAAAATAGTGTTTGGTGAGCGCTAAAGCTGGATGAGGCGAGGGTTTTGCGTGAAAATCACTGACCCATGATTCAGCTGATAGATATTCTAGGTTAATCCAAGTGGTGCTTCTGGCCTGCATTTGTTGCATATAGCTTTCGGGCAATCCACAGCTAAAAGTTTCTATTACAACTTGCGGTGGGCGTATATCTTGATTGTTGTAAGTAGAAACTTCAACACCGTTAATTAACTGGATTGGTTGGCTTAAATCTAAATCAGGGATGATTTTTTGTGCAACGCTGAAATCATCAATAAACAGGCGCACTTGCAGGCCGTGTTCATGTGCTAATTGCTGACTTAAGCGCCAACACACACCAATGTCGCCAAAGTTATCAACTATCTTGCAAAAGATATCCCAGTGTTTGTTGGAGGGCATGTTGTTGCTTAGGTACTCGATTGCTCAGGTGCGTGGTATTGCACATCAATAATTTCATATTGATCATCACCTGCGGGGGTGATGACGTTGACTGTGTCTCCAACCTGTTTACCAATAATGGAACGTGCAAGTGGTGATACCCAGCTAATATAGCCTAGAGAAGGTTCTAATTCGTCTTGGCCGACGATACGGTAGGTCACTTCAGTTTCATTTTTAAGTGAAAATAAGGTTACCCATGCGCCAAAGAAAACTTTATCTAAGCCTTGCTGATTCACTGGATCAACAATCACCGCCGCATCCATTCGCTGCATTAGAAAACGCAAGCGCCCATCAATTTGGCGTAGACGTTTTTTGCCATAAATGTAGTCGCCATTCTCACTTCTGTCGCCATTGCCAGCAGCCCATGACACCACTCTGACGACTTCAGGTCTCTCAACTTTAAGTAGTTGCTGATATTCAGCTTCAATCTTGGCGTGGCCCTCGGGCGTAATGTAGTTTTTCTGATCAGCCATGTGTAGATAGTTCAATCAGTACTTTTTGAATTATTTTTCAAGCACAACAATATCATTTACAAAATAAGCAGAGTCGCCAAAGCAGTTGGATGGAATGCCTTTATGTTCTTCGTAAACGATTTTTACACGCTTGCCTAATGAGTTGTTGATTTTTTTGGCAACGGCTTCTTCTTTCACCGTGAAATCAAATTTTTCAGCTTGAGTTCCAGGCATAGAGACCAAAATAAGTTCACCTTCCCAAGTTTTGCAGACATAACCTTTGAGTGAGAATTTTTGTACATAGCCAGCGCGTTCACCCGATGAGTACACCCAGTGCAAACTTGCCCATGTGTATAGTGAGAATAGGGCTATAACGAGTAAGAGAAATAATGTGATTTTCTTGACTATGCTAGACATTGATTGAAAACCTTTAAATGTAAGTACGGTTTATGATTTCTTTATTCTGCTTCTTCAATCCAAGCCAGTTGAATGGCCTCTAAAATCTTTTCACCGCAATGTTGCGGGTCATCATTAAATCCATCTAGCGCCATAACCCATTCCATTAAATCTGTAAAACGGATTGTTTTTGGGTCAATGTCAGGATGTTTGTCGTAGAGTGATTCAGCAATCGTTAAGCTATCAGTCCATTTCATGAAGGTACTTCCTTGTGTGTATGTTTTGTAGTGGCGAATTTAAAGTGTGAATATTATAACGCGGCTTAGTTCTTGGTCTTGGCTTTTGCTTTAATCTTCATTGCACTGCATGGTAAAATAGAACAGTCTTTTTATCTAATCATTCAAGTATTTGGAAAACATAAATATCATGTCACAAGCTCCATTCAACTACGCTAACACCTTAAACCAAGCTGACCCAGCATTATGGGGCATGATCGAGCAAGAAGTCGTGCGTCAGCATGAGCATATTGAACTCATTGCTTCTGAAAACTATACCAGCCCAGCAGTAATGCAAGCGCAAGGCTCACAGTTGACTAATAAGTATGCAGAAGGTTATCCAGGTAAACGTTTTTACGGTGGATGTGAATATGTAGACCAAGTTGAGCAATTAGCGATTGATCGTTTAAAAGCTTTGTATGGCGCTGAATACGCTAACGTACAGCCGCATTCAGGCTCACAGGCTAATCAGGCCGTTTATTTTTCTATTCTAAAACCAGGTGACACCGTAATGGGCATGAACCTTGGTCATGGTGGTCACCTCACACATGGTTCACCAGCTAACTTGTCAGGTAAATTATTTAACATTGTGCCTTATGGCTTAAACGATAAAGAAGAAATTGATTACGATGAGATGGAGCGTATTGCCGTTGAGTGTAAGCCAAAATTACTCATCGGCGGTGCTTCAGCCTATGCATTACGTTTTGACTGGGCGCGCATGGCTGAAATCGCTAAAAAAGTCGGTGCCTATTTCATGGTAGATATGGCGCATTACTCTGGTTTGATTGCTGCTGGGGTTTATCCAAACCCAGTACCACATGCTGACTTCGTGACTTCAACTACACATAAAACTTTGCGTGGCCCTCGTGGCGGTATTATTTTGGCTAAAGCTGAGTTTGAAAAATCATTAAACTCAAATGTGTTCCCAAGTTTACAGGGTGGTCCATTGATGCATGTGATTGCAGCAAAGGCGACAGCCTTTTTAGAGGCGGCACAACCTGACTTTAAAGCTTATCAGACTCAGGTATTAAAAAATGCACAGGCAATGGCTGAAACATTAACGCAACGTGGTTTGCGTATTATTTCAGGTCGCACAGAGTCACACATGTTCTTGGTGGATTTACGTCCAAAAGGCTTGACGGGTAAGGCTGCTGATGCGGCACTTGGTTTGGCACACATTACAGTAAACAAAAATGCAATTCCTAACGACCCAGAAAGCCCATTCGTGACTTCAGGCATTCGTATCGGTGCGCCAGCAATTACAACGCGCGGTTTCAAAGAGGATAAGGCAAGGTTAGTCGCTAATCTAATTGCTGATGTTTTAGACAACCCAGCAGATGAAGCTGTACTTGCAGCAACTAAAGCTAAAGTGCATGCGTTGACGGCACGTTTTCCTGTGTACCAGAAATAAGGTTTTTGCTTAATCTATGAAATGCCCGTTTTGCGGTGCTGATGATACCCAAGTCATAGACTCTAGAGTCAATGACGAGGGGAATTCTATTCGTCGACGTCGCAAATGTGGTGGTTGCGATAAACGTTTCACTACTTATGAAACTGCAGAGCTCCACATGCCGCAAGTAGTAAAAACAAACGGCACGCGTGAAGAGTTTGATCGTGAAAAACTGCGTCTTTCATTCACACGTGCTTTGCATAAACGGCCGGTACCTACGGAGTATGTTGACCGCGCATTGGATCATATTGTGCAAAAGATGTTGAGCTTGGGTGAGCGTGAGATTCCTGCACGTGACTTAGGTGAAAGCGTGATGCAAGAGCTGAAGTTAATGGATAAAGTTGCTTATATACGTTTTGCCTCGGTGTATCGTAGTTTTTCTGATGTGGATGACTTTAACGATGCCATCCGTGATTTGGCAAAGCCGAATGCTAAACGTCGTACTACTGATGTCAAATAGTATTTAGCTACCATTTAATAAACAAAGGAGGATATATGAAACTGATAAAGTGGCTTACGATAGTTTTTTCAGGCTTCACTTTAATCCTTACTATTGTTTTCTTCGGGTGGTGGGCGATGAAAGATAGTATTGAGTTCGGTAACGAAAAGTTTGACCAAGTAAAATGGATGCAAGGCGCTTCTACCATAACAACTGAATGTAAACGCGGTGATATGGCATATGATTTGCAACAGCATGTTTTATTCAAGGGCTTATCTAAAGAAGCGGTTGCGGTGATGTTAGGTCGACCAAGTTATGAAGATGCTACTTCTGTAGAGTATGACTTAGGTAAATGCATGCATGTTTATCATGGCCTGCTGATTTTCTTTGATGCAGATAACCGTTTAGTCAATAGCCGTATTTCATCGCATTAGATCACTTTTCTTGTACGTTTTTTGACGGCAATCATTTTGTTCACAACCGAAGATCATCAGTATATGACACGCGCTCTGCGATTGGCAGAGCAGGGCTTATGTACGACGCAGCCTAACCCTCGAGTGGGTTGTGTGATTGTTAAAAACAATCAAATTGTGGGTAAAGGAGCGCATCTTAAAGCGGGTGAGGCACATGCTGAAGTGTATGCTTTGAATCAAGCGGGTGAGTTGGCTAAAGATGCCGATGTATATGTGACGCTTGAGCCATGTAATCATCATGGCCGTACACCACCTTGCGTCGATGCGTTAATTAAAGCCGGTGTTAAGCGCGTTATAGTGGCAATGTCAGACCCTAATCCACTGGTGGCTGGCAATGGCATTAAGCGCTTGCAAGCGCATGGTATAGAAGTCGTTGCTGGCTTAATGCAAAGTGAAGCGCAAGCTTTGAATCCAGGTTTTATTTCCAGAATGACGCGCGGCTTACCTTATGTGCGCAGCAAAATTGCCGCGAGCTTAGATGGGCGTACAGCACTTAATAATGGTAAAAGTCAGTGGATTACAGGTGAGGCAGCTCGATTGGATGTGCAACACTGGCGTGCTCAATCATGCGCGATTATCACTGGCATAGGAACTGTGCTGGCTGATAACCCCAGTATGACGGTACGTTTAGAAGGGACCAATCGTCAACCACTTCGGGTGATTGTTGATAGTCGCTTACAAACACCTTTGGATTGCAACATGCTTGCGGCTGCTATGCTAAAAATAAGTCCTGTACTGATTGTGTACGCGGTTGACGTGAATAATAATGCTCAGGCTTTAACCGCAGCAGGCGCTTCTTTGCTAAAGCTGCCTAATGCGCTGGGTAAAGTAGATCTTTTGGCGCTGCTATCCAACTTGGTAGAACGTGGAATTAATGAGGTGTTGCTTGAAGCCGGACAAGGATTAAATGGTGCTTTCTTGAATGCTAATTTAATTGATGAGCTCATCCTATATTACGCCCCTAAATTAATGGGGGCTGACGCCAAAGGCATGTTCGCTATACCAGAACTGTCCGAGATGCAGTTTGCTAAAAATTTACAAATTTTAGATGTGCGGCAGGTTGGTCAAGATGTTCGATTGCGGGCTAAGCCAGTCATCACCTATTCCTGAGTATTTAAATGCTGATTGATACCCATTGTCACCTCGATGCTGCTGAATTTGATGGTGATCGTGATGATGTCGCTGCATTGGCTTTGCAACAGGGTGTTTCAAAAATTGTTATTCCTAGTGTTGCGCGTAGTAACTTTGATGCAGTGATCCATATCAGTCATCAACATGTCCACTGTGTTTATGCATTAGGCATTCATCCCATGTATGTAGGTGAGGCACTAGATGCCGATCTTGATGTGTTGAATGAATGTGTTAAAGGCAATCATCCCGTAGCGATAGGTGAGATTGGATTGGATTACTTTGTGAGTAAACCAAATGAGCATCCTGAAAACATAGCCCGGCAGATTTTTTTCTTTACAGAGCAACTCAAAATAGCGCAACGTTATCATCTGCCTGTCATATTGCATGTGCGAAGTGCTATTGATGATATTTTAAAATATTTGAGACGCTACCCGGTAATGGGTGGAATCGCTCACGCTTTTAATGGCAGCTTTCAACAGGCCGAACAGTTTATTCAAATGGGATTTAAATTGGGTTTTGGTGGCGCTATGACTTATAGCCGTGCACTTAAAATTAGAGAGTTAGCTGCAAAGTTGCCCTTAGAGAGCTTGGTGTTGGAAACAGATTCGCCAGATATTCCACCAGAGTGGCTGGGAAGTAAGGGTAGAAATACGCCTCTGGAGTTGGTAAAAATTGCACAGGTTTTAGCGGATTTAAGGCAGGTAAATGTGGCGCAAGTGGTTGATATTACTGGTGCGAATGCTATAAAAGCTTTGCCAAAACTAGCTGACTTATGCACACGACCTCATGTGTTACTTTAAGTAATGCTAAAAACTGTTATCAATCAATGCTTGATTTGTAACATATTGATTTTTAATGATTAATTTTTAGTTTAAAATTTAAGCGATTTAAAAAAAGCCTTATAAAATGGCATGTTACATTTTAGAGACACAATTATTCACAGAGTTATCCACAGTTATTGTGGAGAGAATTTTTAAAAACTTTGAACTTTTTAAAAGTCAACTTTTTATACTGTTTTTTTATAGGTTTTTTACAAAATAATTAATCAAATTTGATTGACAAATTTTTGTGATTTTGAATTTTAGGGATACAAAAAAATTGTAAAAATGGTTGAGTTTTTCTTAAAAGTTTGCTTCAGTTGTGCACATGTCGTTAAAAGGTCTTTTTTTGATATTAACAATAGGCTGCCCAATCAATGGTTTGTTTATAACTTATTGATTTTTAACAACTTAATTTTTTGTTAAAAAACTAGGCAACTGTAAAATCTCTATATAGATTGGGGTGTTACGTACTTCACCCACAAGTATTCACAAAATTATCCACAGTTATTGTGGAGTCTATTTTGCGCAGTTAATCATGGTTTTAAAGTCAAGGGATAAGTCGAATTTTGTTGGAATTATTTTATGCTTATTGATGGGCAGCAACACCGCACGATTTGGGTGAGTAGTGGTTTGGATGCAAACATTCCAACAATTTCAATTCTCGACCAAACCAAGTTGCCACATAGTTTTGAAATTGCACGTATCCATAGTCTGCACCAAATGGTAGATGCGATTAAGGTGATGCAGGTGCGTGGAGCACCTTTAATTGGTGCAGCCGCTGCATATGGTATGGCATTGGCAACAGTTCATGAAAGTGATGATGAAGAGTTGCTTGAGGCTTCGCAATTGCTGATTAATAGCCGTCCAACAGCGGTTAATTTAAAGTGGGCAGTACAACGTATGCTTGATTTGTTACTCGCGCTACCAGTGCCTCAGCGCAAGGAGGCGGCATGGGCTGAGGCTGCATCTATCTGTGATGAAGATGTTGTGTTGAACCAGGCAATTGGTAGTCATGGTTTAGATTTGATAGAAGCAATGTTCAATCAGCATTCACGCACTATTAATATTCTGACGCATTGCAATGCAGGTTGGCTGGCTACTGTTGATTTTGGTACAGCTTTGGCGCCAATCTATGCTGCGCATGATGCAGGTATTGCTGTTCATGTTTGGGTGGATGAAACACGTCCACGTAATCAAGGTGCGAGCCTTACAGCTTGGGAGTTGGGTCAGCACGGTGTGCCACATACCGTGATTAGTGATAATGCAGGCGGGCATTTAATGCAAAAAGGTGATGTAGATATGGTGATTGTGGGTGCTGATCGAGTTACTGCGTTAGGTGACGTGTGTAATAAGATTGGTACATATTTAAAAGCATTAGCCGCATTTGATAACAAAATACCGTTTTATGCCGCAGTGCCATCACCGACCATTGATTGGGATATTGAAAATGGGATACAAGAGATTGAAATAGAAGAACGCGATTCACGAGAGCTTGAATGGATGAATGGGCGCCTTGAAAACGGAGATGTGGCTGAAGTGAATATTTTGCCGCCCGATACCAAGGTGGCTAATCCTGCATTTGACGTAACGCCAGCGCGCTTAGTTACAGGCATTATTACTGAGCAAGGCGTTTATGCGCCTCATAATCTTCACAAAATGCAAAGATAATAAAGGTGTCATTCATGCAAGTGCAACGTGAACAACTAATCGAGATTAGCCAACAACTGGTTGCTACAGGTTTGAATCGCGGTACCGCAGGTAACGTCAGTGTGCGAGTTGATAACGAGGCTGGTGTTGCGGGATTTTTGATTACTCCTTCTGGGATGGCGGTAAATAAAATGATGCCCGCGGATATGGTGTGGATGGATTTTTCAGGGAATGTGACGGGGTCACGTGAACCATCAAGCGAGTGGCGGTTTCATTTGGATATTTTGCAGCATAAGCCACAGATGAATGCTGTGATTCACACACACAGTATGTTTGCTACTACCTTAAGCACCTTTCGTTCTGATATTCCGGCATTTCATTACATGATTGCACTAGCGGGTGGCAAAAGCATCCGTTGTGCGCCCTATGCTTTGTTTGGTAGTCAAGCCTTGTCTGATGGTGCAGTAATTGCGCTAAAAGATCGAAAAGCTTGCTTGCTCGCGAATCACGGTATGATTGCAGTAGGCGAAAGTTTAGAAAAAGCGCTCAATGTGACTTTAGAGGTTGAAACTTTATGTGAGCAATATCTGCGCGCTTTGCAGGTGGGGCAACCTCATATTCTGAGTGATGAGGAGATGCTTGAAGTTCAAGAGAGGTTTAAGAGTTATGGCGCTTGGAAAAATATTGCAAGTTAGTAGCTTTAAGGCTAACTGAAGACGAGGCTTTTACTTGAGTTGAAGAGCTAACTTTATTTTGATATGACCTGATGTGAGCATCAGGTTTTACGGTAAAATCACATCCCGTCTGCAATATAAAATTAAGTGCATTTTCATGACCAAATATGTATTCGTAACTGGCGGTGTTGTTTCCTCTCTTGGCAAAGGCATTGCTGCAGCTAGCCTTGGTGCAATTTTAGAATCACGTGGTATTAAAGTCACCATGCTGAAATTGGATCCCTATATTAACGTTGACCCTGGAACGATGTCGCCTTTTCAACACGGGGAAGTGTTTGTGACGGATGACGGTGCTGAAACTGATTTAGATTTGGGTCACTATGAGCGTTTTATTAGCCAACGCATGTCCAAGCGTAACAACTTTACCGCAGGCCAAATTTACGAAACAGTGATTAAGAAAGAGCGTCGCGGTGAGTACTTAGGTAAAACCGTACAAGTGATTCCACATATCACTGATGAAATTAAAGCACACGTTAAACGCGGTGCTGAAGGTGCCGATGTTGCAATCGTTGAGGTGGGTGGTACTGTGGGTGATATTGAGTCACTACCATTTCTTGAAGCTATCCGTCAGATGGGTTTTGAGGAAGGTCGTAGCAATACCTGTTATATTCATTTAACGCTTTTACCTTGGATTCCAACTGCGGGCGAACTTAAAACTAAACCCACTCAGCACTCTGTAAAAGAGTTGCGTGAAATTGGTATTCAGCCAGATGTATTGTTGTGTCGTGCAGATCGTAATATCCCAGATGATGAGCGCTATAAAATTGCATTGTTTACTAACGTTGCTTCAGAAGCTGTAATTAGTGCGATTGATGCCAGCTCTATATATGCCATACCAGGCCTATTGCATGATCAACACTTAGATAAGATTGTATGTGAGAAATTAGCTATCACAGCTAAGCCAGCAGATCTGTCAGCTTGGGAAAGCATTGTTTCTGCACTGGCTAATCCTAAACATATAGTCAATGTTGCCTTTGTTGGTAAATATGTTGATTTAACCGAGTCTTACAAATCGCTTACCGAAGCATTGATTCATGCGGGTATTCACACTGAATCTAAAGTAAAAATTCATTACATTGATTCTGAAGATATTGAAACTCATGGTACTGATGCGCTTAAAGGCATGGATGCCATTTTGGTGCCAGGCGGGTTTGGTGTACGTGGAACAGAGGGTAAAATTGCTGCTATTCACTATGCTAGAACGAACAAGGTGCCGTACTTAGGTATTTGTTTGGGTATGCAGCTTGCTGTGATTGAGTTTGCACGCAATCAAGCCAATTTGACAGGGGCCAATAGTACGGAATTTAATGCAGATGCACCGCACAAACTGATTGGCTTAATTGATGAGTGGCAGGATGCTTCAGGTAACATTGAAAAGCGTGATGAAAACTCTGATTTAGGCGGCACGATGCGTTTAGGTTCTCAAGCCTGTCCAATTGTACCTAACACGATTGCAGCGAGCATTTATGGTTCACAAGTGAATGAGCGTCATCGTCATCGTTATGAAGTGAATAATCATTATGTGGAGCAATTAAAATCGGCTGGTTTGGTGGTTTCTGCACGTACACCTACTGAAGACTTGTGTGAAATGGTGGAGTTGCCACAGGATGTGCATCCGTGGTTTGTTGCCTGCCAATTTCACCCAGAATTCACCTCTAATCCACGTACTGGTCACCCGTTGTTTATTGCTTATGTGAAAGCTGCTCTGGCTAATAAAAAATAACGAATAAAAATCGATTAAAAGGTCGTTCAATGAAACTATGTAACTTTGATGTTGGTCTTGATCATCCACTGTTTTTGATTGCCGGACCGTGTGTGATTGAGTCGCAACAAATGGCGATTGATACCGCAGGGCAATTGAAAGAAATCGCAGCATCATTGGGTATTCCATTTATTTATAAATCTTCATATGACAAAGCAAATCGCAGCTCAAACAAAACCTTTCGAGGCTTTGGCATTACTGAAGGCTTGAAAATTTTAGATGAAGTGCGCCGTCAAATTGGTGTGCCGATTTTGACCGATGTGCATACAGAAGAACAAGTGCCAGAAGTGGCTAGCGTTGTGGATGTATTGCAAACCCCAGCCTTTCTTTGTCGTCAAACAGACTTTATCACCGCTTGCGCTCAATCAGGTAAGCCTGTGAATATCAAAAAAGGCCAGTTTATGGCACCAGGTGATATGAAAAACGTGGTACAAAAAGCTAGGGAAGCGAATGGTGGCTTAGACAATATTATGGTGTGTGAGCGTGGTGCATCTTTTGGCTATAACACTTTGGTTTCTGATATGCGTGGTTTAGCTATTATGCGTGAAACGAATTGCCCAGTAGTTTTTGATGCTACACACTCGGTACAACAGCCGGGTGGTCAAGGAGATAAAAGTGGCAGTCAACGTGAGCATGTGCCAGTCTTAGCACGCGCGGCGGTGGCAAGTGGTATAGCCGGTATTTTTATGGAAACCCATCCAGACCCGTCTAAAGCCTTGTCTGATGGTCCAAATGCATGGCCATTACACAAAATGAAAGATTTATTAGAAGTGCTGGTAGATTTAGATAAGTTGGTAAAAAAAGCAGGATTTATTGAAAGTACATTGTAATTTTTTTGATTAAGGAAAAAGTATGAGCGCTATTGTAGATATTATTGCCCGTGAAATATTAGACTCACGTGGTAACCCAACCGTTGAAGTAGATGTGTTATTGGAAAGTGGTGTAATTGGTCGTGCTGCGGTTCCTTCTGGCGCATCAACTGGCGCTAAAGAGGCGATGGAACTTCGTGATGGAGACAAAGACCGTTATTTAGGTAAAGGTGTGCTGCAAGCGGTTGAAAACGTTAACACTGAAATCACTGAGGCGATTATTGGTTTAGATGCTGAAGAGCAGAGCTTCATTGACAAAACTTTGATTGAGCTTGACGGTACAGAAAACAAAGACCGCTTGGGTGCAAATGCTATTTTAGGCGTATCTATGGCTTGCGCACGTGCTGCCGCAGAAGAATCTGGCTTGCCTTTATATCGCTATTTAGGCGGTTCTGGTGCGATGCAATTACCAACTCCGATGATGAATATCATCAACGGTGGTGCACATGCTGATAACAGCGTGGATATGCAAGAGTTTATGATTATTCCAGCAGGCTTACCCACTTTCCGTGAAGCGATGCGTTGTGGTGCAGAAGTATTTCACCAGTTAAAGAAAACTTTGCATAAAAAAGGTTTGGCAACCACTGTGGGCGATGAAGGTGGTTTTGCACCGAATCTTCCTTCTAACGAAGCCGCGATCCAATTAATTTTAGAAGCGATTTCAGCTGCAGGTTATGAGCCAGGTAAAGATGTTTATTTGGGCTTAGATTGTGCAAGTACTGAATTTTACAAAGATGGTAAATATCATCTAGAGTCAGAAGGTTTGGCACTAAGCTCAGCTCAATTCACTGATTACTTGGCTACTTGGGTGGATAAATATCCAATTATCACGATTGAAGATGGTATGGGCGAGTTTGACTGGGATGGTTGGAAGTTACTTACAGACCGTCTAGGTAAAACAACGCAATTAGTGGGCGACGATTTATTCGTGACTAACTCTAAAATCTTGCGTGAAGGCATCCAACGTGGTGTGGCTAACTCAGTGTTAATCAAAGTTAATCAAATCGGTACTTTAACTGAGACATTCAAAACCATTGAAATGGCTAAACGTGCGGGTTATACAGCTGTTGTGTCACATCGCTCAGGTGAAACTGAAGATACAACGATTGCAGATATTTCTGTGGCTACCAATGCGCTACAAATTAAAACGGGTTCACTATGCCGTTCTGAGCGTATTGCTAAGTACAACCAATTGTTACGTATTGAAGAAGAGTTGGGCGATGCTTCAAGCTATGCTGGTTTGTCAGCTTTCTATCAACTATTTAAGTAAGAGTCAGATATAGGCGCGAGATAGCTCATTGAAGGCACTAACGCTTATATTTGTCATCCTGATTGCCTTGCTACAGTATCCACTGTGGCTAGGCAAAGGTAGTTGGTTGCGGGTGTGGGACTTGAATCGGCAACTTAAGGTACAGCAAGAAAAGAATAGCGCGCTTAAAGCACGCAATGACAGTTTGGATGCTGAAGTACGTGATTTAAAAAGCGGTAAAGCGGCTATTGAAGAGCGTGCTAGAAGTGAGCTCGGCATGGTAAAACAAGATGAAGTGTTTTACCAAGTGCTCGAGAATACAACACCTAAAAATACAGCACCTCAAGCAGAAACAGTGTTGAACTCTGAGACTGCAAAACTCGTACCCCCTCAACCCTTAGTACCTAAACTAAGTTCACCTAAACCATAGCTGAAGTTAAGCGCTTTTATCCAAGGCGTAGGGCAGGGCTTGTATCGTTAAAGCGATGCCGTTCCAGAAAATACCATCCAGATCCAAATTTTCAAGTCGACATTCCGCTAGTACATTAAAACCTGAGTCGTTAGATTGACTGCAACGCACAATTTTACCAATAGCTTGTTGAGCACCGTCATAAAGATCATCACCAACTTCAGGTGCGCTTTCGCTGGCAATATGAGCAAGTTGAGTGCGACGTTTCACTTTACCCAAGTAATGAGTACGCGCAACGATTTCTTGCCCTGTATAACAGCCTTTCTTGAAGTTAATGCCGCCTAATAAGTCTAAATTGAGCATTTGTGGCACAAACTCTTCTTGTGTTTTAAGTGTTACATCGGGGATGCCTGCCTGAATTTCCAGCCATTCCCAGCATGGTGCACCTACTGCTTTAACATCAGGAGCTAAAGTGCTCCAAATTTTCTGAGCATTTTCATAATCCGTGAAAATTTCGAATCGTGGTGTTGCTCCAGGTAGTTTGAGCAAAGTACCTTGATCTGAGTGAGTTAAATCAAAGGGTGTTTGAGGCAATGAGTTAAAGAGTGGTTGTAGTAATTCAGGAGCATTTAGGCCATTGATACCAATTTTAATGATACGTTCACTAGTGCCTTCAATTGTGACCTTGCTGCGTAATACGTACATTTTTAAGCGCTTAGAGATGGATTCAATAAGTTCTT
>CAYQZK010000027.1:0-19039 GCA_964422015.1 uncultured Methylotenera sp. | reverse complement strand
CTTCTCCTCAAACGGAAGCTACCTTGCAGCGTCTTTTGTTTTAACTCCTTTTTTAAATATTTATCCTTGGAGTACCGCTGGTTATGGGACTAAGTATAGCAATCCGTCTACAGCACTCAGCAACTACCCTGATAATCTAGCTTTTTCGCCAGACAATAATTATGTAGGTGTAGCGATGATATCTTCTCCGTTTATTAATATTTAAGGTATTACATTTTATTGCTATTTTTTGTAAAAACTAATCTTTTAGCACTTTTATTGACCTAACAATAAAACGCTTAACTAACTAATTATTACAATAATTTTTAACTGCAAAAAAACTGGACACTCATAGTAAATGCCCAGCATGCATCTGTCAATTCTAATCCAGTCTGATTACATATTTGTTACAAAAATTTGCTTCAAACTGGCTTAATTTATTATAGTTTAGCGCTTAAAGCAGCCTCTAGTTTGTTTTGGTCAGCGACAAAACCACGGATGCCTTCAGCCAACTTCTCTGTTGCCATTGGATCTTGATTTAACTCAAAACGGAACTCTGCTTCAGTCATTTTTGCTGGAGCTGATTTAGTTGCGCCAGTATCTTTTAACACTTGCACTAATGTGCCTTCAGTTGCTGCCAAATCTTGCAATAGGTTTGGTGAAACTGTTAAGCGATCACAACCTGCAAGTGCAATTAACTCACCAGTGTTGCGGAATGAAGCGCCCATAACCACTGTTTTGTATCCATGCTCTTTGTAGTATTGATAGATTGCACGAACTGAAACAACACCTGGGTCAGTTTCTTGTGTGTACTCAGTTGTTGGGTTTTTAGCTTTGTACCAGTCTAAGATACGACCAACGAATGGTGAAATCAAAAACACACCAGCTTCTGCACATGCGCGAGCTTGACCAAAACCGAATAACAGTGTGAGGTTACATTGAATGCCTTCTTTTTCAAGAATTTCACCAGCCTTGATGCCTTCCCATGTTGATGCTAATTTAATCAACACGCGATCTTTGCTAATGCCAGACTCTTCGTAAAGTTTGATTAACTTACGGCCTTTAGCAACCATTGCATCTAAGTTGAAAGATAAACGTGCGTCCACTTCAGTTGAAATGCGACCAGGAACTTCTTTAGTAATTTCAGCACCAATTAATACCGCTAATTTGTCAGCCGCATTGTCAATTTGTTCAGCTTTAGAACCACCTTGTGCTTTTGCGTAAGCAATAGCAGTTTCAATCAAAGGTGCATATTGTGGAATTTGGCTTGCTTTTAAAACTAATGATGGGTTGGTTGTTGCATCAACAGGTTTAACTGCTTTAATTGCTTCAACATCACCAGTGTCCGCCACGATTGTGGTCATGGTCTTTAATTGTTCTAATAAACTTGCCATTACTTATCTCCTGAAAGTTATCAATATATTCGAATTATTTAAACTCAACATCTAGCTAATTACGTAGAATGTTTGTTTCCAAATACTTAATGATGCTACATCAAATCAATTTTTGATTATAGCTTAAAACTTTTCTGATGTCGTTAGTAACTTAACTATACTAAGCAGTCCTACGCAGGTTTAGGCTGATTTAGTAAAGGTAAAATTAATGCCGCTAATATAGAAGCCACCGTAAAATCTGCACTCGTTCCCGGATTGATTTTTCTGTTTTTTAAAGACTCATCCCAATATAGAAGTCTTTTTTGTATCAGCTTCGGATTGTCAGTCAGCCAGTAGGCTTCTTCTATAATTTCAGCTTCTTTTTGGATGTCTGTGGCAAGTGATTCGCCGTACTTTCTCATGATATGGGTGTCGGGATATTTAGCCATGAAACTTAGATAAAGCGCAGTTGTTGCCCAAGCTTGATTTCCCCAGCGATTTAAAGCCTGTTGGTAGCGTTGCACTCCATATTCAAAAACATCAGAAAACTGATGTGCATATTGCCAAGCAATTCGATCTTTATGTTGCGCAAACTGCATCATTTGTAGCAACGTTACTTTCGGCTCTGTAAGCACGTCATGTTCAGCGGAACATCCCAAACCTGCTGGTTTCGCTATTACAATCGCTTGGGCAGTGAGCTGCGCATCTTGAATGGTTAATTCATTTAAAACAAGAAATAAACTTTCTTTCAAATGCTGATTAGATCCATACGCTTGATAAGCTGAGTGAATTAATGGTGCACACAATAGAACAAGCCCTAAATTTGTATTTAAACCAACGGCTTCTTGAGTACTACGAATCGCATTGATTATTCGCCCCCCCACCCCTGTTGTTTTTTTTGTAATTTCACTTGAAGATACTTCTGCGCTTTTTATGAAGTCCTGAATGGTCATTCCATGGCCATCAGCAAACATATGTACATTGCCAGGTTTTAGTGCCTCAAGCTCAGCTAAGCATGCATTTTTATATGCTTGAGTCAGCTGTTTGGTAAAAAATGATGGAGGTGTGATCATGGCTAAGTAATCAATTAAGTTTACTTAAAAAATCATCGGCCAATAGTTGCGCAATATTTTGCTCAGTTACGCTTTGCAAACCTTTCCAAGCAGGAATACTATTGACTTCCAGCACATAATATTCGCCGTTAGCCGCTTGTATAATATCAACTCCACAGTAATCAATGTCAAGGGCTTCGGCTGATTGCAAAGCTATTTTTGCCATTTCTTCATTGGGAGTAACAGCCTCGCAACGGCCTCCAGCGGCTACATTGTTAATCCAGTTATTGCCAATTCTCCTCATGGCGGCAATAACCCTTTTATTAATAACAAACACTCTATAATCGTGTGGAGTGTTAGCTGTTTCAATGAGTTGTTGAAAGTAGTACACGCCATCAACGTATTGCTGCATTGGCACAGGCAGGGCTTCATTTTTCAGTAACTTACGGACGCCTAAACCTTGCGAACCAAATAATGGTTTCATCACAAGGATTTTGTCTGCTTGTTGTGCTGAGTTGAGAATTGTTTCAGCCTGTGCTCTCGATTCGCACACCCATGTATCTGGAGTGGATATGCCGTTAGATTTGAGTAGAAAGCTAGTCATGCCTTTATCAACTGTGCGTTCAATTGCTTTAACATTATTGTAAATACATACACCTTGCATCGTTAAGATATGCAAAACATTTAAGCGCGTAGTGACTTGTTGAAGAGTGCCCCCAGAGACGCCTCGAACAAATGCAACTAAGGGTACTGTGTCGAATTCAGGTATTTCAATGCGTGGTTTTTGCGCACATAAGTCAATCACACAGTTTTGTAATGACACAAAGACTGCATCGTGACCACGAATAGCAAAAGCTTGCTTTAACTGTGATCCATGCCAACCTGGATCATCGGTAAATATTGGAATTTTCAAAAAATATATCTAAATAGTAAAAGTTAGCCGCCGAATGACAATTTAATTAAATCTGCGTTTAAATGACCACCTTCAAAAACACTGCCAGTGGCGATGTTTGTCACAGTAACTTTGGCTGGACTAAACAACATCGGGTCAATTTTATAGAAATCCATATTGTAAGATTTAAATACTTCAGCAAAAGGCCTGCCGTAATCTCTTGAAGCGATGCTTGGTAAGTTTAATGCTAAATCTGCAGCAGCAACATCGTCACAAGTGACGTTCAAATTAACGTACCCGCCAAATAAAATAGCATCGTTAGTACGCCCCATTCCTGTCATAAAGTCCTTAGATACCGGAGGTATTACAGCCAAACCGGTACCGCTAACAATTTGGGATAGTGGGAAATGTAGTGCATGCGCTTTATGCAATGCCACCTCTAGAACACGCCCTACAATTTGCACCACACCGGCAATACTTGAAGTTGGCGTTAAAATTATGGTTAAATTTTCAGGTGCAATTTGCGTGTCGCGCAGTACTTTTTCAATAACTTCAATAGGCGGTACTTTGTCTGTTTCGAGTACTATACAAGTGCTTGTTGCAGAGTCTTTGTATTCAAGTTCTTTAAACAATTCTTCTCTTTGTGCTAACGCGCGAGCTGGGCCTGAGCCAAGTGCAAAAAACTTTTCATGGCTAAGTGCCCATCCCGCATATTGGCTGGCTAAGCAAGCTAATACAGGTTGTGTTGAAGTAACAAAAATGGCTTCATTCCAATTATTGAAACGGTCATCTGATTGCAAACTTACATTACCTAAACCACCCATACAAATTTCCGCAATCATGCGCCCTGCTTCAGCGCATCCAGCATGCTGTATGCCGGCATCAATGATGGTGCAACCAGAAGTGTGAGTAGAAACGCCTACTTGCAAAGCATCTGCTTGCTCTAGCAGTTTATTTAACACCAATTGACTTGATTGATTAACGCTCAATTTAAGTTGATCTGATGTCAGTGGTTTTGGCGAGTTTTGCACGTCTTTACCTTTTCAGTTATTTTTTTGGTTTAGTTGTTTTTGAAATTTCAAGTTGCATTATTCTAACTCGAATATGAGCTAGTTGCTTAGCTTCCTCTGCATTATCTGCTACCGCAAGCACGGTACATAACGGCTCGTAACTCAACACTTCGGTTAATTCTTTAGGTGTATCAACAACCCAGTCTGGCCATTCAAAGTTGATAGGCACTATGCAATTAAAATCTGCATATACAATGGCATGCGCTTTTGATGATGTTGTTACATAGTGTATTTTTTCATCAACACTATCTTTAATATTTTGAAGGCAGACTTTTATATGTCGTTCAATCAAGTTGTTGTAGCAATAGTCATACAAATCAACCGTTGCACTCAATCTAGGATTGATCTCCAATACAAAAATCATGTCATCTTTTAGTATCGCATCTAGACTGTTTAGCCCCACTAACTCATAAGTTTTAGTAAGCTTTTTAGCGGCATCAATGAGCTGATGTTGCACATGTGACGGCAAGTCAATATTACTGACAGCTCCACCGTATCGAAAAGGCTCAGAAATTGAAGGGCTAATCCACTGCTCGTTAAAACCTATTACTTCTATGTCACGATGATTTGCTAGGAACAACAGGGATATTGAGCGACCATCAATATATTGTTGGTAATAACAATCTTCAGAGTGAACTGATTGATTGGCATATGTAATGTGTGTTCCACCACAGCCGCCTATTTTTTTTCTTAAAAAATTCACCTCGTGAATATTGGGGTAGGCATAAAAAGTTGCAGGAAAACGAATCTCACATTTTTCTAATGAAGAAAAAAAGACAGCAGGTTCTTTAATTGCTTGGACAGTGGAAGCTAAATTTCCAAGAAGTGGAATTGTTTTAGAGATTTCAAGCAATAGTTCTGGCTGTGCTTCAAAGCCACTGCCATAAATAAAGCCAAAATAGAGCTTGCCATCTAACGAATTTATTGCAGCTAGTAGTGTGCTTGAATTAAAACCATTCTGATAATCAACCAGAATGGTTTTGTCAGCTAGATCAGAAGTTTGCTGGTCTGCAAAAGTATCAATTGCAGTTACCGTATAACCTGCGCTCTTAGCCGCAACGACAAATGGCCGCGCCGAGAGCGCAATGATTAAGAGTGACTTTTTAATAGTTCGCGTGCCAATTTGAATGCCGCAATAAATTCATAATATTTTGGCTTTTCAAAAGGTTGGTCTGAAGGCAACATTTGCTTTAATAGTTGATGTTGCGTTGTGTACTTGAGTTGACCAATGGCTAAGGCACCAATGCCGTATATATTAGTACCTTCAATTAATACGCCATCGTCACTTACGCCTACGCCCTCAGCACCTAAAGGAGCTACGGCATTAACGTCAGCTACAACTTTAAGTTGTTTTGCATGAGCTAAATGATCTTTACTTAACACCTGCACTCCAGCAGCCGCTGCACAAATGGCAATTTCAGTGCTCTCCAAAATTTTGTATTTCTTTTCATCAGAAGTGCCATCAATCACTTGCATGTTTACGCCATATTTCTCATTCCATACCTTGGCCTTTACGTCTACATCAGAGACCGATTTATGCGCCACCAACTGCACTGTTGCACCTTGCTGCGCAGCAATAATTGCTACACAACTACCTACTGGCCCCGTTGCGCCAAATACGCTGACTACTTTACCTTGTAACGTTTGATTTAAATGTGCACCTAGGTGAAACTCTACTTTAGCAATCATTGCTGCTGCCGTAGTAAAAGCTCCTGATGGATCAGCAAAAACAGAACAAGCAAATGGTGAAAACATCGCTTTTTTTGCTTCCTCAAGCATCTGTATTGCAAGATCAATATCGCGCCCACCAATAAAGATACCCTCACGCTTCACTCCAGACATTCCACGAGAGAAAATAGCATCCTGCGTTAATCCAGTCACCTCTGAAAGTGTGACATTAGTGTAAGTTGGAACCTTGTCAAAGCCAGCGTCATGCGCCATGTTGACATCAAACGGACTAGCGTTTTTAGCCGCTGTAAATAAATGCAAAATACTAGCTTTTTCCATAATATTGGACTTTCCCTGAGAGTTTTTTGTGTTTAAAGCTGGTTTATCGATGTTTGGTTTTGTGCTTGCGCTTGAAATATTCATGTTAATTCTGCACCATGATTACGCGCACTGCAAATTTTCCATGATAAATTTTCATTCGTAAACTTCATTTTTAATTGTTTTAAAAGCTTTTCGGCTTCCGTGTCGTTTTCAAAAATGGCAAAGCCTGTTGGTCCCCAAGAGCTTTGTCCAAAGCAAGCCACGCCTATATCATCTAGATAATGCAGTACAGAGCCGACCAGTTGACTTGCATAGCGGCCACCTTGTGCTGGTGCAAAATAATCACCAACATGACATTGCAAGGCCTGAATGCTATTTCCAAAAGCGGTTAAATCATGTTCAACCAAAGCGGGCATTGCTTGCATTAGAACATATCGACATAAGTGCGCCGCTAGATTTTCTGGAAATTCTGGAAGTTGGCTAAAAGCCAACAATTCATTTTCACCATGAATGCCAGGTTGTGATGAATCAAATATTAATAAAATTCGCCAGTCTGAAGGAAAGTCATAGCGAGCAATTAAAGGCGGTACTCTCGCGGATTTAAGATGGGAAGAAGTTGCATTAATCCTTGTTGTACGACCACCATCAATAAGCAAGCCACCTTTATCAAAGGCAGCAATACCAATCCCTGATCGTCCACCCCGCCCTGTTAAAAGCGCAATTTGTTCAGTAGTTAAATTTAAATGATGCAACTTCCTAATGGCTGCACCAATCGCCAATGCTAGTTGTGTGCCTGAGCCTAAACCTGAGTGCTCTGAAATATGTTGAACAATGTCAATAGTAATAGCATTTGTAATGTTTAACTTTTCTAAAAGCACCTGCGCGATAGATGATGCTTTTTCCAGCGTAGAATCTGCGACAGATGGAGTTCCGAACACTCTAAGTTTTTCAGAGGTGGACACCGATATCTTTAAATTTGGCTCGGTTAAACTTAAACCAATACTGCCAAACTTGCGGCCTACACCACCATGCAAATCAAAAAAACCCATATGTAAACGGCCGCCAGTTACCACGGTAATATTACGGCTATCAGTCGTTGATGTTATTTTTTTCATTTGAATGGCATTTTAGCTGACGGTTGCCTTGTTGAATACAATAGCGTAACAAGTAAGCCATGCTTTCTTTGATAAATATCAACCCTCTTAAAAATACCATATAAACTTAGTGACAAAGCCTTTAAAGTTAAGGAAAATTACCAACTGGTCTTATCAAATTAAAAGAATCCATCACGCGACTCATACTTAATCTTGCTTAAACCCTGTAAAATATCGTTGTGAACAATTTAGTATCATCAAAATCAACACTTGTTTGAATATCTTAAGGAACAATCATGTCAGCCCACGTTATTCCATTTGAAAATCTACGTAACACCGATGTTTCTTCTGTCGGAGGCAAGAACGCCTCCTTAGGTGAAATGATCTCTCAGTTGTCAGCAAAGGGCGTGCGCGTGCCTACTGGTTTTGCAACCACTGCAGATGCTTATCGGGAGTTTTTAGCTCAGAATGGTTTAGATACAAAGATTAATGCAGCATTAGACGCATTAAATGTGGATGACACTCAAGCATTAGCCGTTTGTGGCAAGCAAGTGCGCGAGTGGATTATGGCAGCCCCATTCCCTGCCGCATTAACTCAGGCAATATCCGAACAATATGAAGCGCTGATTGCTAAGTCCGGTGAAGGTGCCACGTTTGCGGTGCGTTCATCAGCTACTGCAGAAGACTTACCTGATGCTTCTTTTGCCGGTCAACAAGAGTCATTCCTTAACATCCATGGTTTGGATAACATTCTGCATGCGATTAAAGAAGTGTTTGCTTCCTTGTATAATGACCGCGCAATTTCTTACCGTGTTCATAAAGGCTTTGTTCATGCCGACGTAGCTTTGTCTGCTGGCGTTCAGCAAATGGTTCGAAGCGATATTGGCTGTTCTGGCGTAATGTTCACTATTGATACTGAATCAGGTTTTAAAGACGTAGTATTTATTACTGCGTCTTACGGCTTGGGCGAAACCGTAGTGCAAGGTGCAGTTAACCCAGATGAGTTCTACGTACACAAGCCTATGTTAGCCCAAGGCAAACCAGCCATTGTGCGCCGCACCATGGGTTCCAAGCTGATTAAAATGATTTTTAGTGATGCTACTCAGGCTGGCAAGAGCACCGTTACTGTACCTGTAGATCACGACGAGAGTGATCGTTATTCATTATCGAATGAAGATGTTCTAGAGTTGGCCAGTTATGCCATGACTATTGAATCACACTATGGCTGCCCAATGGATATTGAGTGGGGTAAAAATGGTATCGACAATAAGCTCTACATTTTACAGGCACGTCCTGAGACAGTTAAATCACAAGAGTCATTGAAGAATGTCACTGAAACTTTCAAACTCAACAAGCACAGCGAAAAACCATTAGTCGTTGGACGCGCAGTTACACAGAAAGTGGGTGTAGGTCCAGTGCGTATTGTGCTGGATCCGGCAGATATGCACTTGGTGCAACCTGGTGATGTTTTGGTTGCAGACATGACTGATCCGAACTGGGAGCCAGTGATGAAACGCGCTAGTGCGTTAGTTACCAACCGTGGTGGCCGTACCTGTCACGCGGCGATTATTGCACGTGAATTAGGTATTCCGGCCATTGTGGGTGCAGTCAATGCAACCGATGTCTTAAGAGACGGTGAAATTGTGACAGTATCCTGTGCCGAAGGTGAGTCTGGCTTTGTATATCACGGTGCGATTGAGTATGACGTTAATACTCAAGCGACTGCAGCTTTACCAACAGCTCCGTGCAAAATCATGATGAACGTAGGCAATCCGGATATGGCCTTTGGTTTTGCTAAAACACCGAATGACGGTGTAGGTTTGGCGCGACTTGAATTTGTGATTAACAACATGGTCGGCATACACCCTAAAGCTATTTTGAATGTAGATGCCATGCCGTCTGCAATTCAGACTACGATCAAAAATCGTGCCCGCGGTTACGCCTCACCTAAACAGTTCTACATAGATAAAGTCGCTGAAGGCGTGGCCACCATTGCTGCCGCGTTCTATCCAAAACCAGTGATTGTGCGTACCTCTGACTTCAAATCAAACGAGTACAAAAAACTTGTTGGCGGTGAGATTTACGAACCAGATGAAGAAAACCCAATGATTGGTTTCCGTGGTGCAGCGCGCTATATGGCCGAAGACTTTAAAGAGTGCTTTGCCATGGAATGTACTGCAATGAAAAAAGTGCGTGATGAAATGGGTCTGGTTAACGTAGAACTGATGATTCCATTCGTACGTACTCTAGCTGAAGCTAAAGCTGTAACTGAAATTATGGCGGCCAGCGGTCTGAAACGAGGAGAAAATGGCTTACGTCTGATTATGATGTGTGAAATCCCATCTAATGCATTACTAGCGGAACAGTTCCTAGAGTACTTTGATGGATTCTCTATCGGTTCAAACGACTTAACGCAATTGACTTTGGGTCTAGATCGAGACTCAGGCATCTTGTCTGATGGATTTGATGAACGTGATGAAGCGGTTAAAGCATTGATCAAAATGGCGATTAACACTTGCAACCGCTTAGGTAAATATGTTGGTATTTGCGGTCAGGGCCCTTCTGATCATCCTGATTTTGCTGAGTGGTTAGTTGCTGAAGGTATTAAATCGATTTCACTTAATCCGGATACGGTGGTAGCTACTTGGCAACGAATCGCGAAAAAATAAATTATAGGATAAGTAGGCATGTTAGAACGTACCGTATTCTTTATCTCAGATGGCACAGGCATTACTGTTGGTGCTTTGGGTAAATTGCTTGAACACTTTCCTGGCACACACTTCACGCAAGTTCGTATGCCTTTTACTGACACGCTAGATAGAATTAGACAAGCGCAGGAAAGCATCTTAGAAGCAACTGAGAAAGACGGTGTCAGGCCTGTAGTGATTATGACTCTAGGCGACATTGAGATGCGTAATACTCTAAAGGAATCTAACGCCTACTTTATTGACCTGTTTAATACGTTTATTGATCCGTTGAGTGAAGAGTTGAATCAAAATCCTTTGCGTGGTGCAGGTATTGCACATAGCGTAATGGGCAGTAGTTACAACGGCCGTATGGATGCTATCAACTTTACGCTTAACCACGATGACGGTATGACCAACGCAGGTTTAGAAGAAGCGCAAGTGATTTTAGTGGGCGTTTCACGTTGCGGAAAAACGCCTACCAGCGTTTATCTGGCCATGCAGTTTGGTGTTAAGGCTGCAAACTACCCTCTTATTCCAGAAGATTTTGAGCGTGGTACTTTGCCATCCATTCTAAATAAACATATGGATAAGATCTTTGGTTTAACCATTAAAGCTGAACGTTTGCATTCAGTACGAAATGAACGCAGGGCTGGCAGTTTTTATGCCTCATTAGAAAATTGCCAGGATGAAATTCTAAAAGCAGAAAATCTCATGAGGAATGCTGGTATTACTTGGGCAGATTCCACCAGCCGTTCAATTGAAGAGCTTTCTACAATTATTTTAGAAAAAATAAAACATCCAAATCGTTAAGCTCGTTCGTACCAAGAACGACTTTGATTCACTACATGCACAACTAGCAACATAATTGGCACTTCAATTAGCACGCCAACAACTGTTGCTAGAGCAGCACCTGAATTAAAACCGAATATGCTAATTGCGGCTGCGACGGCCAATTCAAAGAAGTTACTTGCTCCGATTAAAGCTGATGGACAAGCGATATTGTGTTGTTCTCCAACTTTCTTATTCAACCAATAAGCAAGTGATGAATTAAAAATCACCTGAATCAATATAGGCACAGCCAACAAAGCGATCACCAAAGGTTGCTTCAAAATAGCTTCACCTTGAAATGCAAATAGCAGAATCAATGTAAGTAAAAGTGCGCTGATAGACCACGGGCCAATCTTATCCATAGCATCATTAAATGCCTGTTGGCCTTTGTGTAACAGAATTTTTCGCCATAATTGCGCCAGAATCACTGGGATAATAATGTAGAGCACTACTGATGTGACTAGTGTTGCCCAAGGCACGCTAATTGCGGAAAGTCCGAGCAGAAGCGCAACGATAGGTGCGAAAGCAAAAATCATTATCGTATCGTTAAGTGCAACTTGTGACAGCGTAAATAACGGGTCACCGTTAGTTAACCTGCTCCAGACAAATACCATGGCTGTACAAGGTGCCGCTGCAAGCAAAATTAATCCAGCAATATAACTATCTAATTGATCGGGTGGCAACATTGGTGCAAACAGGTTGCGTATAAAAAGCCAGCCTAGAAAAGCCATTGAAAACGGCTTAACTAGCCAATTCACGAATAGGGTTACACCGATGCCACGTATATGTTGTTTAACTTCATGTATTGCAGCAAAATCAACTTTTACCAGCATCGGAATAATCATCACCCAGATTAAAAAACCAACGGGAAGATTAACCTGCGCAAATTCCATCTGCCCGATAGCCTGAAAGAGTGGAGCGAAGAATTGCCCTAGAGTGATACCTATCACAATGCAAATACCTACCCACAGGGTCAAATAACGTTCAAAAATGCTCATAAGTGTATATATCCAGAATTACTGAGCACAGCCATGGTCACACAAGCTTGCTTCAATTTGAATGGTGGAATGCTCAATATCAAAGTGGTCATGCAAATGGTCAGCAACCATATCAAGAAACTCATCCCCTGATGCCCCCTCCTGCATGACTAAATGTACAGTCATGGCGATTTGTGAGGTACCCATTGCCCATATATGCAAATCATGTACGTTATCTACTTCAGGGAGCGATTCAAGATAGGCTCTCACATCAACGACACTTACGCGAGCGGGCACACCGTCAAATAACAAATGTAACGATTCGCGAAACAAGCCCCATGTGCCAACCAATATCACTGCTGCAATCAACAGGCTTGCCACAGGGTCTAACCAGTTCCAGCCAAACCATAACGCTAAAGCACCAGCAATGACTACACCCAATGAAACCAAGGCATCACCAGCCATGTGCAAGAATGCACCACGTATATTCAAATCACTTTTACTGCCGTGCATAAAAAGTAAAGCCGTAGCCGTATTAATCACAATGCCCACGCCGGCAACGGCCATAATGGTGGCACTATGGACGGGTTCATTTGACCCCAACCGCCCTATTGCCTCCCAAACTAAAGACCCCATAGCAACAAGTAATAATAAGGCATTAGCAAAGGCCGCTAGTATAGTGCCTCGCTTCCAACCATAAGTATGGCGCATATCTGGGCGCAATTTTCCGGCTAACACACCACCCCAAGCAAGCACTAAACCTAGCACATCAGAAAGGTTGTGCCCTGCATCCGCCAACAATGCCAGTGAATTGACTTTCCAACCATAAAAAGCTTCTATCGCAACAAATAACGCGTTAAGTGCAATACCTATAGCAAATGCACGGTTGAAATTGTTAGGCGTATGACTGTGACCGTGATGATGATTGTGATGATCTGTCATAAAATGTATCTAATGGTGAATTTATTCTGCTGACAATTTTAACAGGCGTTCTACACCTATAGGTTCATCTTTAAGCATTGGCACCACTGCATAGCGCTTTGAATACTCTTTCGCTATAGCGTTAATCTCAACTAATTCATTGAGCGCTCTTTGATGCAGCAAAGATGAAGTGGTTGAGGTTGCCGCAACGCTATTGTTAATCACCCAAGCCCAAGGTTCAATGCCAGCACGACGCAGATCCGTCTGTAGGTTAGCTGCTTCTAAGACTGGTGTTTTCTCTGCCAGCGTTACAATGAGTATTTTGGTTTGCTTGGTATCCTGTAACTGCATCATTGGCGTAGTGAATTGCAAATGAGCCTTATCCATTTTGCGAGCAACTTCTCGATGATAGGCACCCGTTGCATCTAACAATAGCAAGGTGTGTCCAGTAGGTGCAGTATCCATCACAACAAACTTCTTTCCAGCTTCACGAATAATGCGTGAGAAGGCTTGGAATACAGCAATTTCTTCGGTGCATGGTGAGCGTAGATCTTCTTCTAGCAAAGCTCGGCCATGTGCATCAAGCTTCGAACCTTTTGTTTCTAGGACATGCTTACGATAACGTTCAGTTTCTTCATGTGGGTCTATGCGGCTTACCGTTAAATGATCTAGCGTACCCCTGAGCGTGTCTGATAGATGAGCGGCTGGGTCCGATGTGGTGAGGTGCACTGGAAATCCGCGACTTGCCAACTCAACAGCAACTGCTGCTGCAATAGTAGTTTTACCCACCCCTCCTTTACCCATGGTCATGACCAATCCATGTCCATCAATTGCAATGCTGTCCACTAATTGAGACAGGCTAGGCTTATCAACTTCAACAACTGATACATTAGCCCCATGCTGTTGATAAGGCGTGTCTGTTAATAGTTGGCGCAAAGCATCTAAACCAACCAAGTCGAAGGCTTTAAGTGCTACCTGATCTTGCGGTAATGGCTTTAATACTTCTGGAATATTACTCAGTGCAGCCTGTTCACGCTTGTAAATAGCGGCTGCCAAGGCGTCTGTTTCAGCTTCAATCTTTGGCAAAATTCCATTAATAATCAAGTACTGCTGTTTCAGGCCAATACCGGCTAACTCTTCGTGTGTATGAGCAACTTCACGTAATGTGGATTGTTGCGCACGAGCAACTAAAATTAATCGCGTACGCGATCCATCAGCTAAAGCATCTACAGCCGCTTTGTATTGATCACGCTGCTTTTCTAAACCTGATAATGGGCCAAGGCATGAAGCATCGCCCTTGCCTTCTTCCAGAAAGCCGCTCCATGCACCCGGTAGTTGAAGAAGACGTATGGTGTGCCCAGTGGGGGCGGTGTCAAAGATGATATGGTCGTAATTTTTAGTTTGCGGTGAATCAATCAGCAAAGCTGTAAATTCATCAAATGCCGCAATTTCAGTTGTACAAGCACCTGAAAGCTGTTCTTCAATGCCCCTCACAACTGAGTCAGGCAACTTCCCACGCACTGGATCAACAATGCGATCACGGTAAAGTTGAGCTGCTGCTTGTGGGTCTATTTCCAGTGCAGATAAGTTAGGTATAGCAGGAATTTCTGTAATAGTATTACCAATGTTAATACCAAATACCTGACCGACATTAGATGCAGGGTCAGTACTGACAAGCAGGACTCTTTTCCCTAGAGCTGCGAGTTGAATTGCAGTAGCGCAAGCAATCGAAGTCTTACCCACCCCACCTTTTCCAGTAAAGAACAGAAAACGCGGTGGTTGTTTTAGAAATTCCATGGAGTGCTTTTAATCGTTGTGTAATTCAATCAGCAACACTTGCCGCCAGAGCAGCTACCTCCAACAGGAGCAATTTGAATGTCAGCATGATGAATACCAGCCCAACGCACCAACTCGGTACGGTTTGGGTAGCGACCAGCCAGTGCAACCTCACCATCAACAAGTATCAACGGCAAGGCTTCTTCACCAGAGCGCTCTAAAAAACTCCGTACCACTTGATTATTGGCAAACTCCATAGGTTGCTGAGCAAGATTAAAACGTTGTACTTCAGCGCCTTGTTGTTTAGCCCAATCTAAATCCGCTGAAAACTCTACGAGTTGCTGATCAACATCCACGCCACATACGCCAGTGTTGCAACACATAGCAGGGTCAAATATTTGTATAGATTTCATGTTGCTATCCTTTAAGTGATTTCACGTACTTTAGCTAAGGCCTGATCTAAACGCTCTACGGCGATCACGTCAATGCCTTCAATACGTTGTTTCGGAGCATTCGCTTTAGGCACAATTGCTTTTGTAAAACCCAATTTTGCCGCTTCTTTTAAGCGTTCCTGTCCACGTTGCACTGGGCGCACTTCACCCGCCAAACCAACTTCACCAAATACTATAAGTTTATTATCTAATGCTTTGTTTTTTAATGAGGAAACGATAGATAAAAGCACGGCTAAATCTACTGCTGGCTCTGCAATTTTGACACCTCCAACAGCATTGATAAACACGTCCTGATCAAAGCAGGCAACCCCTGCATGGCGGTGTAAAACGGCTAACAACATGGCCAAACGGTTCTGCTCCAAGCCTACACACAAACGCTTTGGACTAGGTGCATGCGCCTCATCAACCAAAGCCTGAATCTCAATCAGCAAAGGACGAGTGCCTTCCATGGTGACAGTAATACAAGAACCCGCAACCTGTTCGCTGTGATGCGATAAAAATAAAGCGGATGGATTAGTGACTTCGCGCAGTCCTTTTTCAGTCATAGCAAAAACACCCAACTCATTCACTGCACCAAAGCGATTTTTGAATGCACGAATCAAGCGAAAACTAGAGTTCTGGTCACCCTCAAAATAAAGTACTGTATCTACAATATGCTCTAATACCCGTGGACCAGCTAAAGAGCCTTCTTTTGTGACATGCCCTACTAATATTACCGTTATGCCCGCCTGCTTTGCCAAACGCGTAAGCTGTGCAGAGCACTCGCGCACTTGAGCCACAGAACCCGGTGCAGATTGCAGTGCCTCCGAGTAAACCGTTTGAATCGAATCGATGACTGCAATATCTGGTTTATGTTTTTGCAAGGTGCTGATAATCTTTTCGAGATTAATTTCAGCCAGCAATAAAATTGGACTAGCATCCAAACCTAAACGTTTTGCACGCATGGCAATTTGCTGTGGTGATTCCTCGCCACTGACGTAAATGGCTTTACGTGCATTACCAATGTGGCAAAGCGTTTGTAATAAGAGTGTTGATTTACCAATACCAGGATCACCACCAATTAGCACTACTCCACCTGAAACTAAACCTCCACCGAGTACGCGATCAAACTCACTGACGCCAGTAGGTTGACGTGGTACCTCAGCCGCCTCAACTTCGGCGAGCTTTTGCAAACCTGCAGTTTCTGCCAATGGCGCATAACGGCTGGCAATGGTTCCCGCACCAGCGGTTTCTGCAATAGTTTCAACCAGCGTATTCCATGCTTGACAGCTTGGGCACTGACCTTGCCATTTAGGCTCAACACCACCACATTCGGTGCAGGTATATATTGTTTTTGCCTTAGCCATCTAGAGAAACCATGATTAATTAATCTACTATTTTTGCTGGCACGCGTGGTGCAACCGCACACAAAAGCTCGTAGCCTATAGTATCAGCAGCACTTGCAACTGCATCTACAGAAACGTGATTACCCCATAGCTCGACAGGCGCACCAATATTAGCTTCTGGGGCATCAGTTAAATCAACAAATAGCATATCCATTGAAACTCGACCTAGCGTTTGAGTAAGTTTACCTGCTACATTGATTGGCGTGCCGTTTGGTGCATGGCGTGGGTAGCCATCCGCATAACCACAAGCCACAACTCCAACGCGAGTGGTTTTATTTGCAGTAAATAAATGACCATAGCCTACACTTTGCCCTGCTTGTAGGGTTTGTACGCCAATCACTTCACTACTCAAAGTCATCACTGGCATTAAATTAAACTGAGTTGCCGGCACGTCCGCTACAGGTGAAGCCCCATACAGCATGATGCCAGGCCTTACCCAGTCAGCATGGGCTTGAGGATAACGTAAAATAGTAGCTGAATTCGCCAGTGAAACTAAATGTGCAGGCTCTTTTCGCAAATCTGCGATGCTGGTTTTAAAAACATCAAGTTGATTTTGAATGCCACGATCATCATCAGCGGTTGCAAAGTGGGTCATCAACACAATAGATCTCACGTTTTTGCATTGGCTCAAGCGCTGAAAGGCCGTCGAAAATTCAAGCGGCGTAAAACCTAAACGATTCATACCAGAATTCATTTTTAAGTGAACATTGACTGGCTTTTTAAGTTTAGCTAATTCAAGCATATCAACTTGTGGTGCGGAATGCACCACAACATCAAACCCAAAGCCAGCGGCAATATCGAGCTCAAAGGCACTAAATGCACCCTCCAACAAAAGTACTGTTTGCTCAAAACCAGCCTCACGCAAATCAATCGCTTCATTAATTCCCATCACTGCAAATCCATCCGCAGCACTCAAGCCATGTACAACATTCATTAATCCATGCCCATAACCATTCGCTTTTACAACGGCCATGATTTTTGACTGGGGAGCGTGTTTTTTTACGATAGCTAAATTGTGCTGTAACGCATTTTGCGAAATGGTGGCTTGGATGGGGCGCATAATCAAATTAATACTTTGAAGGTACTACTTAATACTCATCACCCATATGCGCATTACCTGCATAATTTTCAAAGCGTGTATGTTGACCCATAAAGGTTAAACGAACACGCCCGATTGGGCCATTACGCTGTTTACCAATAATAATTTCCGCTGTACCTTTATCCGTACTTTCCGGGTTATAAACTTCATCACGATAGATAAACAAGATAACGTCAGCATCCTGCTCAATTGCACCAGATTCGCGCAAGTCACTCATGACCGGACGCTTATCCGGACGCTGTTCAACTGAACGATTTAATTGTGATAAAGCAATCACCGGCACATCTAGCTCTTTTGCCAAAGCCTTAAGTGAACGCGAGATTTCTGAAATTTCCGTGGCACGATTCTCACCTTGACGACCGGCTGGCGCAGCCATTAACTGCAAATAGTCAATGACAATCAGACCTAATTTACCACATTGCCTATGCAGTCGACGTGCTCTTGCGCGCACATCAAAACTACTTAAGCCGGCACCCTCATCAATAAAGATGGGAGCCTCATTGAGTTTACCTAGCGCTGTAGTCAGCTTTTCCCAATCCTCATCTTCCAATCGACCTGTACGCATACGATGTTGATCTAGTCGCCCTACTGAACCAATCATACGCATAGCGAGTTGTGTGCCTGCCATTTCCATTGAAAATACAGCAACAGGCAAGCCTGTATCGAGTGCAACATTTTCGGCAATATTGAGTGAAAAAGCCGTTTTACCCATAGAAGGTCGCCCTGCTACGATGATTAAATCACCACCTTGCAAGCCCGAGGTCATCGAGTCTAAATCAGAAAAACCTGTTGGAATGCCTGTAACATCCGTTTGATTATCACGTGAAAATAACTGGTCGATACGATCTGCCACTTGAGGCAGTAAAACTTTAATATCAACAAAACCTTCTGAACTCTTTTTGCCGCCTTCAGCAATCTGAAATATTTTTGCTTCAGCTTCATCTAGCAGTTGTTGGGCATCGCGCCCATTAGGTGCGTAGGCGCTTTCTGCAATACCAGAGCCAACAACAACCAATTGGCGCATTACCGCCCGCTCATGCACAATTTCGGCATAACGGCGAATGTTGGCTGCGGTAGGCGTACTTTGAGCTAATGCACCTAAGTAAGCAATACCGCCTACGCCTGACAGCTCCGCAGTATTTTCCAGTGACTCTGCTACTGTGACAATGTCAGCTGGTTTATTGTGCTCTATCAGTTTGGCAATATGTTGGAAGATTGCTTTATGATCATAGCGGTAGAAATCATTCGCAGTCAGAATGTCAGCGACTTTATCGAGTGCTTCATTCTCCAGTAGCAAGCCTCCAATAACGGATTGCTCAGCTTCAACAGAATGTGGGGGGATTTTTAATGCATCTAATTGTTCGTCAGCCATGGCGCAATTATACTGAATATCCATGTGGCCAAAATACTATTAGCCAAATAAAAAAGGCTACCGAAGTAGCCTTTTTAAACTCTTAATATCTAG
>CAYQZK010000026.1:0-19191 GCA_964422015.1 uncultured Methylotenera sp. | reverse complement strand
GGCTAAGTTGCTGGCAAGTGAATCACGATTAAGTGGCATTATTGATGCGGAGCCGGAGTGCATTAAAATCGTCGATGCTCAGGGGCTGTTGCAACAAATGAACCCTGCCGGTTTAGCCATGATAGAGGCAGATTCTTTAGAACAAGTAGTGGGGGGGGCAGTAAGCGGGATTCTTGCGCCTGAGTATCGGGATGCTTTTAACAAAATGCATGAGCGTGTGATTGCTGGGCAATCGATGCAGATGGATTATGAGGTGATTGGCCTTAAGGGTGGGCGCCGTTGGTTGGAAACTCATGCTGTTCCAATGCGTGAGCTTAATGGAGAAGTAGTACAACTTGCAGTAACGCGTGATATTACTGAAAGAAAAAAAGCAGAAGCAGAGTTGCGTATTGCTGCTACGGCATTTGAATCGCAAGAAGGCATGATGGTTACTGATGCTGATAATTTAATTTTGCGCGTTAATCATGCCTTTACAACCATTACTGGTTATAGCGCAGAAGAGGTTATAGGTAAAACACCGAGCATGCTGAATTCGGGTAAGCAAGATAACGCGTTTTATGCTGCAATGTGGTCAAGCCTTACGGACACTGGTGCTTGGGAAGGTGAAATCTGGAATCGTCGTAAAAGTGGGGAGGTTTTCCCCGAGCATCTTACGATTACGGTGGTAAAAAACGCGAATGGTGAGGTTGTTAATTACGTGGCGACACTCATGGACGTTACGCAGAGTAAAGCGGCTGCGCAAGAAATACAGAATTTAGCATTTTATGATCCTCTCACTCAGTTGCCTAATCGCCGTCTTTTGATGGACAGAATTAACCAAGCGCTTGCGGCGAGTACACGTAGTGGCCAGCGAGGCGCCATACTATTTTTAGACCTAGACCACTTTAAAGCCCTTAATGACACGCTAGGTCACGATGTAGGAGATATGTTATAGCTGCAGGTTGCCAATCGACTTGTTAGCTGCGTGCGTGAAGGTGACACTGTGGCGCGTTTAGGTGGTGATGAGTTTGTGGTGTTGCTAGAAGACCTGAGCGATCAAATGCTAGAGGCTGCAAAGCAGACTGAAACTATCGCAGAAAAAATCATCGCAGCACTTAATCAACCTTATTTGCTTGCTTCACATGAGCATCGCAGTACATCTAGTATAGGCGCTGCCGTATTCAATAATCATGACGCTGAAGTCGATACTTTATTAAAACAAGCCGATATTGCCATGTATCAGGCAAAATATTCAGGACGCAATGCCTTACGTTTCTTTGACCCAAAAATGCAAGAGGCAATTACTTCTCGAGTTGAGCTTGAGCATGAATTGCGTAAAGCCATAGAACAGAAGCAATTTGAGTTGTATTACCAAAGCCAAGTGAATAGCAGTGGACATATCATAGGCGCAGAGGTGTTAATTCGCTGGCAACACACAGAACGTGGCATGATTTCACCTTTCCATTTTATTCCACTGGCCGAAGAAACTGGGCTGATTATACCGATTGGACAATGGGTGCTAGAGACGGCTTGTGCTCAACTTAAATTATGGCAACAAGAAACATTTACGCACGACCTTACTTTATCTGTAAACGTAAGTACTAAGCAGTTCTTACAAAGTGACTTTGTTTCGCAAGTGCAGGCAGTTGTGGAAAATTATGGTATTGATGCTACGCGATTGAAGCTAGAGTTGACTGAGAGTTTGCTGGTAGGTAATGTGAAAGACATTGTCACGATCATGAGCACACTAAGTGCTACTGGCATCCGTTTCTCTCTCGATGATTTTGGTACTGGATATTCCTCTTTGCAATATCTCAAAACCTTGCCACTTAATCAGTTGAAAATTGACCAGTCGTTTGTGCGTGATATTGCGACAGATAGTCAAGATAAAGCTATTGTTCGAACGATTATCGCCATGGCGCATAGTTTAGATTTGAACGTGATTGCCGAGGGAGTTGAAACTGAAGAGCAAAGAGAATTCTTGCTTGAAAATCATTGCACGCATTATCAAGGCTATTTGTTCGGTAAGCCTATGCCGATTGATCAATTTGAGAAGTTACTTTCTCAAAGTTGATTAATATCTAATGGGTGCATCATAGGCGGTAAGTACCCACTATTACACCTTGCGTTCTTAGGTTTTCTAACATTTCCATTCCGAATTGAATAATGCTTTCAGGCTGAGGATGATTAAGTTTTTCAGCAATGATTTTTAATGCAAACTCACCCGTGAAGTGGTTTTGTTGTAAAAGAGTGATTAACCGATGCGTCACAGGGTTTAACTCTATAAATTTGACGTTATCTTCCAAATCTCGGTAGACCAAAAGTTGTGTGTTGGCTTTGGCTTTTGGTTTGTGTCGCGCTGAGATTTTATGTACAGCATAGTCATAATTGAGCAGTTGCATAGCAGGGTTGAAAGCGGGTTGTTGCCTGAGTAAGCATCCATTTACTTCAATGTTTTTTTTATCAAGATTGTCTGGCATCAACGATACTTTTAGTTCTACCCATTCGTAATGACACAGGCAGGATAAATATTCTGGTAGGTTAGATTGGGTGCCTATAAACTGTAAAAACTCTTCTGGAATCTCTCTGAAAATAGGACTGTTTGCGGAATGCTCACGTATAAAGGATTTACATAAGCTTATCCAAGCACGCTTACCTAAAGTTTTTTGTGCGACAGGAAAGCAGGCTGAAACTGATTCGAATAGGTTGTTAAATACAATTTCTTTGTAAACCGCCATACGTACTACAGGTACGTTTTTAGGGCGAGGATTACAAAGTGGGTCGCGCAGGTGCGCACAAAACTCTTGTTGGTATTGCTGAAAGCTAGGCAAAAGTTGAGTCATTTTGAGTAGAGTGCTTGCATAGAGGCAATTTTGTCTACTTCCTGCATCAACACGTTGAGTGGAGGAATGTTGTTGTCACGTTCTAGCAAGGTGGGAAATGTGCCGAATAGTTGATAAGCCTCTTCAAGTAGTGCCCATACTGGGTCTATGATATCTGCGCCATGAGTGTCTACGAGCAAATCAGATGCTTGTTGATAGTGCCCAGCCATGTGCCCATAGACGATGCGCTCACCAGGGATGCCACGTAAAAATTCATGGGCGTTAAAGCCAAAGTTAATGCTGTTCACATAAATATTGTTAAGATCAAGGTGCAACATGCAATCGGCTTCAGTGAGTACAGCTTTAATAAATGTGAGTTCATCCATTGTGGAAACGGGTGATTGCACGTAGAACGACGCATTTTCGATTGCAATGCGCTGACCTAAAATATCTTGTGTTTGGCGTATACGTGCCGCTACATAATGCACCGCTTCTTCAGTGCACGGAATAGGTAGAAGGTCGTACAAATAACCTTGTTGGCCGTTGTAGGCGTCAGTTGAATAGCTTAAATGTTCGGTGTAAAGCGGAATGTGATATTGCTGTAAAAACTGTTTCACGCGTTGTAAAAATTGCGTGTTGAGGGGCGCTAAGCCACCTAATGATAGACATAAGCCGTGACATACAATTGGGTAGCGTTCTACAAACCAATCGAGCTGTTTTTTTGCTTTGCCGCCAACGTCAATCCAGTTCTCGGGTGCGATTTCTACAAAATTTAAATGGGCAATGGTGTCATCGCCTAGTGCGGCTTGAATTTGGGGTATAAGCTCTCGCTTTAACCCCAAACCCGCACCACGAATGACATCAGTCATATCAAAAAGTCACTAGGGATGGTTACTTCGCTTTCTCAGAGCCGCATTTACCTTCTTTTGCTTTTTCTGCACCACATTTTCCTTCATGTTCTTTAGTGGCATCTTTTCTCATTTCTGCACTGCAAGCACCTTCTTTCATTTTTTCTGCACTACATTTTCCTTCTTTGGCTTTTTCTTTGGTAGCTTTCTTGGATGCACCACATTTCCCCGTGCCACATTTACCATCTTTCATTTTGCCTTCGTGATTGTCGGCAACCTGATAGCCATTGGCGAGTGATTTGGCTGCAAATGGGTTTTCTGCTGCGTTAACAGATGCTGTAGCGATAGATAATGCGAAAGCACTACCGATAGCAAGTGCGATTGATTTTTGTGAGTTGCTCATGATAAATCCTCTAAATAGTTGTTAATGTTGGCTTGATTCGTTGTTGCTATTAATTGCATGGTTAATTCTGACTCTTGCTTCTGAACTTAGTTTTATCGAAAGGTCACTTTCGGTTGCCTGTGCCATGTGTTTAAGTGCATTGGTCAATCAACGTAGCTGATGATTAAAACGGTTACAGGCTGCACTAGTGCAAAATAATCACCATATTCATTAAGCCAGTCGTGCGAGTTCATGGACTAATTTAATCACGAATATTTTGTATTGCCTACGCCAAAATTTGACTTGATTGTTTAGAGTCAACTGTTAAATCAACAGTTTCAAATGGGTTGCGCAGCATTTTTAATAAATATTCAATATCTACACTTTGAATCAATAGCCTACCATCATTTGCTTTAATAATTTGCTTGATTAATGCACCTCGGCTATCGTTGCTAAGAGGTGTGCTAGTGACTTGGTTCTGGTTGAATTCGGCTACAGAATGAAGTGCACTGACTAATAATCCTACTTTGTGATGACCATGTTTGACTACAATCACTTGGCTGCTGCTATCTCTAACGGTAGGTTCCCCGCTGAGCAAGTAGCCAAGATCGAAAACCCATGCATAAGCGTGGCCTTCACTTTCATGAGATACGGCGAGTACGCCAACTCGTTCGGAACGACTGCCCATAGATACAGGGGATATTTCAGAGGCTGCTATGGCTTCTAAGACATGCTCGGTTTCAATTGCAAATAAGCCTCGGTTGATAAAAAACGTTGCAAACTCAATACCACCAGCATCGATGTTGAAAGTTTCTATGATGGATGCGGAATTATTGTTAGACACGTAGTTTCCGCGCACTTCACCAAATGAATCAAATACAACAGCAATCACATCGTCTTTATATCCGTCTATGACTTTAAATTCACGATAACCATGAGAAACGCTGCAGCCCATGATTGAGTAATGCCCATCATGGGTGACGATGCGCGAGGTGCTTTTGCCATTAGGTAATGCTAACAGGCTTGCATCAATTTCTAGCAATGAGCCAACAGGACGTGTGATATCTGTACTTGCGATAATTTTCCCTTGCCTATCAATATAAAATGCATTCATGGAAGCCTTTTCGACAATTCCACCTCGTAGCATTGCCAGAAACTCATTTGCAGAGTCAAAAACAATACCAACGCCACCCACCACTTTGGAATTATCTGGTGCCATGATGGCAGCATGATAGATGTAGGTTGGGGCATTGCCATAAAGTGGGTTGGGTAGGAAGGGGGTAACGTAATACTCTTGCTCAGATCTCAGTGACATGACGTGTTTCAATGTGGTTTGGTCTATGGAACTGCCAATAATTGAGCCATTGATATCTTGTGGATTAGTGCTGGCAATGATTTTCCCTGCGTGGTCATAAACAAAAATCCGCGTATAAACAGTGTAAAGCTTGTTGATGTATTCCAAAATATCGGTGATGTGCTGCACTGTAGCGGCATTCATTGTCGGTGCAGAAAGCGCTGATCTCAATTCAGGGGTTACTGCCCACCAGCGGCAGTCATCTGAGCGCTCATATAAGTTGCGATCAAGCAAGTCTACTAACAGATGTGAGACAAACTCAGAGTCTTGTAGTCTAGAAGCCAGTACCGTTTCATAAAGATCATTAATCGATTGTGAAAACAATTCATTACTTCGGGTGCCAGTTTCACTGATTTGATCCAGTATTGTTTTGAGTTTTAAGAGCTCTCCGCCATAACCTGCGGTCATCACCTGTCCGTTCCATACAACACGCCGTATAGTTTCTGCAGCGGTCATAATTTCGAACAAGGGTGGGCAGAATGATTGTGCATGGGATAGCAGGCCACTCGCAACTTCTGGACTTAGTGATTTAAGCGCATTGGTATTCTGTCCAGAAAATGCAACTTCTAGTGGAATCATTACTTGTCCTCGCCAGCCTGCTGGCCCCATGTAGCCTTGATATCCATCTGCAAGAAAAGTGCGTACCAAGTATTCACGCCCGCCGTACATCAATAAGTTAGGTAGGCCTTCAAGATTGACTGGAACAGTACTTCCGACAGGAACCCAAAGATGGTTGCTGGATTCAATGACATGGTTGTTGCTATCAAGCAACAACATTACTGATCGTCCAGAGGCATCACCATGGGATTTGAATATCCCTTCCATTTCTTGCGCAAAATTGAAGCATAGGCACAGTACGCCAATCGGCACGCCTGTATTGGGATGTAGCATCCGTTTTGAGTAAACTAATGCTTTCTGTTTATTTGGTCTAAGGTCAGTCGTGCGGAAAGTTTCTACATAATTATCAGTAGCTAACGTTTGTGCAATTAACGGATCAAGACTGCCTTCGATAGGGGTTTCTTGATTAATTTGTACTAATACGTTGCCGTGGGTGTCCAGTAGAATGATTTCGTCATACACCGTGTATTTGCTTCTATAGGCTCTCAGCCGATATCTTGCAGATTCATCGCTGCCTGATAAGCCCGCAACAAAAGCACACAACTCATTATCTGTGGCAAGAAAACCTACATCAGCAGTGCGCTCATACAAATTACGTACAAGAATATCAATGACATATTGGGATTTAGTCCCCATCTCATCCAATATGGTGGCAACTTTTTCTTGTACCAAACTTAATACTAGTTCGCTTTCCAGTCGGCTAAAACTATCTCTTGTTTTAGCCATGGTAGGGAGTATGGATTTGGCTTCAATTGGGCAATTCATTTTGGCGGACGACTCAATAATGCGCCACATTAAATTAAGCTCATGTAGTGATTGTTCGCAACGGACTACATCTCTCATGTAAGGAAGGAAGTTGTCAATTTGCATTGAGTTTGTCGGGTTCATTGTGAAATCCATTTTTTACGATGATTTATGGTGTTAATTCGCCTGTTGTTGTATCAAGCAAAATTTACGCCAAAAAAATTGTAGATTTACAGTGAGATTCGGCGGGTAGGTGAGGGGTTCAATTCATTGGATTGCTCATTAATGGTGCTCATTAAAATTCAGCGCCCCAAATAAGAGCGTTAAGCGGAGTCAATATTGGATTGTTTTTTTAGGAAATTGGGTGCTAAGAGCGTAATGAATGCTTGGGTAAATAGAGGGCTAATTTTACTGATATGAGTCGAATATATTAGTTGAGTATTTTTGCTAGGGTTGTGACTTTATTATTTCAACATTTCACTAAGTTCTCTTTCTAACAAGCTTTCACTGCCAGTATTAAGTGCAAGTACCCGTCTAAGGTTGGTAATGCTATCTAAGTCAATATGCTGGCACTCTATGCCGATAAGTGTTCCAGCTTGGTGCACAATTTTGCCGTTCATTGTGATTTTTTCACCATCTCTACCTAGCGTAAGTACCATGGTGCAACTTCTGGTGTTGAGCGCTATGTCTATGATGTTTTTGGTTTGAACGAGGGCGCCTTTTAGGGAGAGGTCTAGCAGGTTTGCGGTTTGTACTTCATCAATCAGGTGAATCTGTAATTGCACCTCAGCCTGAAAGGGAATGCGCGAAAAGTGGCGAGATTCGTTTTTGATTGCTGTAGTCATATTTCCTCCGCGTGAGTTGCTCGTGCTGAATCATATTCAGTTTGTACTATACACCAGTCGTTGATGCTCAGTTTAATTACGAATTTCAACGACTAAATTTCCACCACCCTCAAATAAAGTTTGGCAGGCTAATCTTGACCAGTGTTGCCTATCTTGTGTCTTATTGAGCTCAGTATTCTCGTCATCTTGCATATGAGTGACAAAGCGTTCGCCCTCAATTAGGTAAATGTGGCAAGTGGTACAAGCACATTGCATCTGACATGAGTGGCTAATTTCCACATCATGCTCGAGTAAGTTTTCTACAATAGACTTACCAGGAATCGCCGGCACAACTTCACCTGATGGACATACTTCAGGGTGTGGCAGGATAGTGATGGTGTGAGGATATTTTTTTTTGAAAAACAGCATGCTGACATTCCTTAATCTTAGGTGGAGATGTTTTTTTCGTTTAATAATCGTAGATAGTGCTCAGAGTCTAATGGTGTATTGTTGCGTTGCGCTTGCCAGATGGTCTCAGCAAGGCAATCTAAAATGTCGTGTTGAGCTAAGTGCTTTTCACCGTGCCGTTTGCATAACTGCTCATAAATAGGCGCAATGCCTATGGGTTGGTTGATGCTAATTTGTTCGATAACGGAAAGATGTAGGCTAAGGTGTAGAAATGGATTGGTTTCACCCATTTCAGGAAAGTATTGCTGATTCATATAACGCTCTGGTGCGTCTAGTACCACATGATATTCGGGGTGCATCTGCATTACTTCGATAGCGATTTTTTCTAAATCAGTGAGTATGAGTTGTTGCTTGAATTTAGCCCAAGCATCAAAGAAAAATTGTCTGACTTGATCTCGGCTTGGGTTGTATAAGCTCATTTATTGGCTCAAATTCTACTTGCTAGTAAATAAAGATAATACGGCAGAATACGGTAAAAGTTGATTCTGGTCATGTATAGCGGCAATTTCACCATTGCCATAAAAGCCTAGTAAGGGCATGTCTGGCAGTTGTTTGGTAATGACTTTTAAATCGCGATCAATACCATTGTAAAAATAAGGGCCACGTCCCATGTTGGAAAAGAATAGACCAAATTCAGGTGCTTTACCCAAATCTTGTGTGAGTTGGTGCGTGGTGAGAAACATATCTGCCTCTGCTACGCTGGGGTCGCGTAAGCCCAAGCTAATAAACTGACCTGTTTGCAGTGCCTGCGCAAGAGTGATACTGCCGCTTGCATGATCATAAGCAATCAGGTTGGTTTGCTTAAATTTGCCAGAGCTAATATCTGTTGCACTGTCTGCATAAATCGCCATGATAAGGTGAAGTGGAACTTCATCATGGCTTTTACTGTGTGCTTGCCAAGCTTTATTTAATAATGCGTATGGTGTTTTCTGACGTTGAGTGTCTGGGTTGGTGAGAAGCTTAATGTCAAAGTCGTTCACTTGCTTAATTTCTAATGGCGTTGTGAGTAGTTGCAGGCCATGAGATGCTTTGGTTACCATATTGACCCCATTAAAAAAGGCATCAACCTGACCAGACAAATCACCTTTGGCATTTTGCCAAACAGAAAAATTACCTTGACCACTGGCGTCGCCAGATACGCCACCATAGCGCAGGTTGCCATCGTTTAACCATGTGCTGTTAATAGCATTAGGGGCACATAAAGTGAGTAATGGTTGTTGGGTGGAGTTTTGGTGAGAAAGTTGCAGTGTAACCTCATCACCAAATACCATGACTGCGGCTGCAGCCGCGTCTAACACCCAATCATCTTCGGTAAAAATTCCAGTAGCAGTGCAACCCATGATTTGCATACAGTTTGATGCTTTGGCTGCTGCTTTAATAGCGGGTTGTGGGTTGCTAGAAAATTCGGAGGTGAGCAGTAGTAGCACACTGTTGGCAACTGTGATGTTTGCTTTATGCATCGCATTAGTGACGGCTTCAGCAACCAACTCTGGTGTGGCTTGATTGCCGACGATAATGCTAGTGGCTACCTTCATTGAGTATCCTGTAACCATAGATTTTTGCCTATGAATTCTTTGTTAGGATATTCGCATAAGTCAGCAATGCAGCACTCGGAGCATTTTGGCTTACGCGCCATGCAGGTGTAACGGCCATGCAGAATGAGCAAATGATGGGCATCGCGTAGAAATTGTGCGGGAATGGTTTTAAGATATTTTTTTTCAACCTCTAGTACGGTTTTGCCTGTGGCCAGCTTGGTACGATTGCCCAAGCGAAATAGGTGTGTATCTACCGCAATGGTAGGCTGGCCAAATGCGGTATTTAAAATCACGTTGGCGGTTTTTCTACCTACACCAGGCAATGCTTCTAGTGCCTCACGCGTATTAGGCACTTGCGATTGATGGTGAGTGATGAGCATTTGACAAGTAGCCAGTACGTTTTTGGCTTTTGCATGGTATAAACCGATGGTTTTGATGTATTGCTCCAAACCTTCTAGCCCAAGTTGTAATATGGCTTCAGGCGTGTTGGCAACTGCGTAGAGTTTATCTGTGGCAAGGTTAACGCTTTTATCGGTCGCTTGAGCCGATAAAATCACTGCAATGAGCAGTTCAAACGTACTGGTGTGTTTGAGCTCGGTGGTTGGGTTAGGGATAGCGACACTCAAGCGTTCAAAGATTTTAAGTCGCTGATTTGCGTTCACTTTTATTCCTAATCCTTGAATCCCTTAACACTTTAGTTCTTGAAGCTAGTGGCTTTGTGCTGGTGTTAATGTTGTTGATGCTGTATTAGCTTTGTCGGCTTTTTTTATTTCGATCCAGTTACGTATAGCAATCAAAGTGCCTAAACCTAAAAAAGCACCTGGTGGCAACACTGCCAGTAAAAAGCCGTGGTAATCGGGAATAATGGTGAGAATAAATTGTTTGGCAGTTGGGCCAAATACCAGATCCAAACCTGAGAATAGCGTGCCTTTGCCAATGATCTCACGCATGCCACCTAGTAGCCCAAGTACCAAAGCAAGGCCTAAACCCATTGAGAAGCCATCTAATATAGAAGGTGCGGGAGCATTTTTAGCGGCAAAAGATTCAACGCGTGCCAACACGATACAATTGACGACGATGAGTGGAATAAAAATGCCTAGCACTTTATGTAATGGATGGGCAAATGCATTGATAGACATATCAATTACGGTGACGAGTGCTGCGATAACTAAAATAAAAACAGGCACGCGAATTTCATTGGGTACAAATCTACGTACGGGTGATATAGAGCCATTAGCTGCTGCCATAACAAGAGCTGTTGCCAAACCCAAACTTAAGCCGTTAACGGCTGTTGTGGTGACGGCTAGCGTAGGGCATAAACCTAAAAGTTGCACCACACCTGGATTTTGTTTCCAAAGCCCATTTTCTACAATTTCTTTATAAATGTTACTCATAATTTATCCTGCTGAGCTGGTGTTGTGTTTGCAAATAGCATCTGCTGATTTTGCTCAAAAAACTGCAGGGCTTTAAACACGGCTTTAACCACAGCACGTGGCGTAATAGTCGCACCCACCATGTAATCAAATTTACCACCATCTTTTTTTACATGCCATTGTTCGGCAGCTGTTTTGTTTAAAGATTCATTATCAAATAGCTTAATCCAGTTGTCGTGTGCAATGTCGATGTAGTCACCCAATCCAGGAGTTTCTTTATGAGCCAAGACGCGCACGCCACTCACTGAGCCGTCTGCGCGAATGGCAATCAGTAGTTTAATGTCGCCGCTATAGCCATCGTGAGCAATGGCTTCTAAGATAACCCCAGCATTTTTGTTATCAAGTTTTGCGATATTGGCTTGAGAGGCTACACGGTTGCCCAATAGTTCGTTAGGTTCGATTTTAACCACTTGATCTAACAAGTCATTGTTGTAATTGCTTGCGGGTAGAATTTGCTTGAATAAGGCTAATCGGGCTTCTTTTTCGCTGGCTTCAATCGGGGCTCGCGTGATTTCAAACACGTAGGCCAGCATAGCCGTGCCTACGAACGCAAAAGCGATCATTGTGATTGCAGTTTTGAGTGCATGCTTGAATATAGTCTCTGACATGTCTGTTTCTCAACTTAAGTTATTTTGCGTGACCAAACACACGTGGTTGAGTGTGCGCATCTATTAGAGGTACGCACATATTCATAATCAATACTGCAAAAGCTACTCCATCTGGGTAGCCGCCGTAAACGCGAATCAAATAAGTGAGGACTCCCACGCCAGCCGCAAAGTACAATTTTCCACGTGGTGTGGTGGGGCCGCTTACGGGGTCGGTAATGATGAAGAAGGCGCATAACATAGATGCGCCGCTCATTAAATGAAATAACGGGTCAGCATAATGTGCAGGGTTGAATGTGTAAAAAACAAAAGACATTAAGGAGAGTGCAACTAAAAATGCTGTAGGTAAATGCCAGCTAATGATGCGTTGTTGCACTAAATATAAACCACCTAATAGATAGGCGCCAGTGACGATTTCACCACCTTTTGCACCGAATGTACCAAATATAGGAGATTGTGTAATGCTAGATACTTCATGTTTGAGCATGAGCTGTGTTTTGAGGTAATCCAGTGGCGTGGCTGAAGTAATGGCATCCACTTGGATAGATTCAGGCAGCGTACTAGTGAAAATGAAATGCAATTGATCCATGAAACTTAGTGGTGTTTGCGCCAAAATTAGAGGTGCCGGCCATTTGGTCATTATGAGCGGAAAAGAGATGAGAAGTACGGCATAGCCAACCATCGCTGGGTTAAATGGGTTGTAACCTAAGCCACCGTAAAGTTGCTTAGCAATGACAATGGCAAAGAATGTGCCAACCACGATTAACCACCAAGGCGCTAATGGTGGTAGCGCTAGAGCCAATAACCATGCGGTGACTACGGCGCTCATGTCCATTAAGTAGGGCTTGATAGGGCGTTGACGAATTTTGAGTAAGCTGGCTTCGGCAGCAAGTGCAGTTGCCGTAGCAAGTGCCAAAGACACCAAGATGCCACCACCGTAAATCCATACATAAGCGATGATGCCAGGCACTAGTGCGAGCAATACCTTGAGCATAATAGTGCTAACGGTGGGAGCGTCTGTAATGTACGGTGAACGGTTCAAGTGTTTGTCCTAGCTAATCTTTTTTAAATATCATTATGTATTTCACGAGAAATTTTACTCTTTGTCTTTTGCGAGAGTCTGCTGAGCTTTTTCTCGCAGTTCATCAGTTTTATTAATTTCAGCTTGTACAGCGGGGCTGATGTTTTCAGTATTTTTTGGCGAAAGTCCAGCTTGTGCCGCAGCTAGTTTCTGTGCTTTTGCGCGCTCTATGGCAGCAGCAATAAGTGCTTGTTTAGCCTGTTTTTGTTTCTCTAAATCTTCTTGAGATTCGTTCGTCTGCGAGCTAGCGGCTGGCGCATCCGGAGTGACAGCATTTGCGCCATTTGCACTATTTTCTAAGGCGAGTTTTTGCGCTTTTGCGCGTGCGACTGCAGCGGCAATTGCGGCTTGCTTATCACTTGTTTCCGGGGTGGCTGACGTTGCCTGCACAGCTTCATTTGTAGCAGCATCTTCTTTTTTTTTTTTTTTTTTTTTTTTCTGTGCACGTTCGGCCTGTTTTTGTGCATGTTCTAATTTTTCACGCTCAATCCGCGCTAGTCTGAATTCATTACGTTCACGTGCTAAGTCCGCCGCTTCTTTAGCTTTGTCAGCAGCAATAATCTCGCTTTTTGCATAGCGATAGTATTGTACTAAAGGAATGTCGCTTGGGCATACGTAAGAGCAACATCCGCATTCTATGCAATCAAACAGATTGTAATCACGAGCTTTTTCAAAATTATCCGATTTCGAAAACCAGTAAAGTTCTTGTGGTTGCAGATTGACTGGACACGCATCAGCGCAGCGAGTGCAACGTATGCAAGGCATCGCTGGAGGCGGTGGTGCGAATAGTTTCGGTGCCGCAGCGATAATGCAATTAGCTGCTTTTGTAATGGGTACTTCAACATTAGGTAAATTAAAGCCCATCATCGGGCCGCCCATAATGAAGTGCGTTGTATCCGCTTTTGCACCCCCTGCTGCGGAAATCAGTGATTGTAGTGGGGTGCCAAAAAGAACTTCAAAGTTCTGTGGTTGCGCTACATTACCTGTCATGCTGACAATGCGACTGATCGAGGGTTCGCCGAATTCAAAATAACGATAGAGTGCAAGCACAGTGGCCACATTGAATACTTGCAAGCCTACGTCGGTAGTGCGCTTGTCATGCGGCACTTCTGTGCCTAGTAGTAGATGGATCAAATGACGTGCGTCACCACTGGGGTAGAGCGTAGGCACGGTTTTGACGGACATTGTTTCATGTGCCTTGCAGGCTTCACGCATGGCAACAGCAGCTTCTGGTTTGTTGTCTTCTATACCAATAATACATTGCTCTGCACCGAGTAAGTGCTGTGCGATAGCAATGCCTTTTACAATCTCATCTGCCCGTTCGCGCATTAGCATGTCGTCACAGGTGATAAACGGTTCGCACTCGGCAGCATTAATAACTAAAGTGTGTACGTGAGATTTACTATTGGTTGAGAGCTTGATTTGTGTTGGGAATGTTGCACCGCCCATGCCCACAATTCCAGAGGTTCGTAAGCTTGCAATCAAATCTTTTTTGGGTGTGTTACGCCAATCTGCAGGTTGTAAACTAATCCACGTGTCTTTGCCATCCGGGGTGAGCGTAATGCATAAATCTGGTAAGCCAGAAGGGTGTGGAATTACTTGGTCACTAATCGCAGTAATTGTGCCAGAAGTAGGTGCATGTATCGCTGCTGAAACTGAGCCCTCAGCTTCAGCGAGAAGTTGGCCTTTAAGTACTTGGTCGCCGACATGGACTCTAACCTTAGGTATGTGACCGACATGCTGGCGTAACGGCAGAATAAGTTTTTCAGGTAAATCTAGTTTGCCGATAGGTAATAGTGTTGATTCTGATTTGTGCTCGTTAGGATGTACGCCACCGTTGAATTTGTAGATATCTTGATTGGCTGAAACTTTGCGAATCAAACTACTTGCGAAATTGATAATAGCGTTCATGCTGTTGTATGACTTAAATGATTCGTAGTGGAATTGATGGCTTTAATAGGAATAATCGGGTATTTCCATTTCCAGTTATCAGGGTTTTCTGCTATTGGCAACATGGTGATGCAATCTACTGGGCATGGAGCTAGGCAAAGTTCGCAGCCTGTGCATTCGCTGGCAATAATGGTGTGCATGTGTTTTGCCGCACCGAGAATCGCGTCTACAGGACATGCTTGAATGCATAATGTGCAACCTATGCAGGTGGCTTCATCAATGAATGCGACCGATTTTGGTTTAGGTGTGCCGTGCTCAGCATTCAGTGGTTTGTATTCAACGCCCATGAGATCAGCCAAGGCGCGTGCGCCAGCATCGCCGCCCGGTGGACACTGATTAATATCAGCCTCACCTGCGGCAATAGCTGTGGCGTAAGGTTTGCAGCCAGGATAGCCACATTGTCCGCATTGGGTCTGCGGCAAAATAGCATCAATACGCGCGATGAGTGGGTCACCCTCTACTTTAAATAGCAGAGCTGCAATGCCTAGGAATGCACCCAGTGCCAGTGCCAGTCCAAGCATGATGTATAAGGCGGTTAGCATAAAGTAATCTTGATTAAATAAAGCAAGTGTTTAATTTAAAGTTAGTAACGATCTAGTCCAGCAAACCCCATAAATGCTAGGCTCATGAGTGCTGCAGTGATCATTGCGATTGCCGAGCCTCTCAATGCAAGCGGAATGTCTGCAGCTTCTAATCTTTCGCGCATGGATGCAAAAAGAATCAGTACAAAAGAAAATCCAATTGCGCCCCCCATGCCAAATAGTAATGACTCTAAAAGGCTGTGGCTAGCTTGAGCGTTGAGAAGGGGGATGCCAAGCACTGCGCAGTTGGTGGTAATTAATGGTAAGAAAATACCTAAACTTTGATAAAGCGGCGGGAAATTTTTTTCCATGGCCATTTCAGTGAATTGAACAACGCCAGCAATAATCACTATAAAAGACAGTGTGCGTAAGTATTGAAGTCCATTGGGTTCTAGCAGATAGTGATTAATGCCCCAACTGGTCATTGATCCAATGCTAAGTACTAATGCTGTTGCGCCAGCCATACCGATAGAGGCTTCGAGTTTTTTAGAAACCCCCATAAACGGGCACAAGCCAAGAATTTTAACGAGCACGATGTTATTTACAAGTACCGTGCCGACTAAAATCATTATGTAATGATGGAAATCAAATGTCATATTTTTATGAGGGTACTTTAAGCATTAAGTACATATTTATTGCTATTTAAACGTACGTCATTATAGCGTGTTTTTTGCGTAGATTTATTAAGTAAAAGCCCCTAAAGTCCTAGTGGATAGTGTGGTTAGAGGTGGGTGATTCTAAGTTTGTATAAGACCTGTATATTTGTCATACATTCGGGTTAAAATGCAGGATTACAAAATTGTTTGGGTTTGCTATGTTGCAAGGCAGTTTAGTCGCGATTGTTACGCCTATGTTTGACGATGGGCGCTTGGATATTCCATCCTTAAATGCGTTAATTGATTTTCATATTAATCAAGGCACGGATGGTATTGTTATTGTAGGCACTACTGGTGAGTCACCTACGGTAGATTTTGATGAACATTGTTTGCTCATCAAAACTGCAGTAAGTCAGGTGAATGGACGAGTGCCTGTTATTGCAGGTACTGGTGCGAACTCAACTAAAGAGGCAATAGTCTTAACGCAGACGGCTAAAGATTTGGGGGCAGATGCTTGTTTGCTTGTTGCACCATATTACAATAAGCCTACACAAGAAGGGTTGTATCAACATTTCAAAGCGGTTGCTGATGCTGTAGATATTCCACAAATTCTTTACAACGTACCTGGTCGTACGGCTTGTGATATTTCTAATGACACCACTTTGAGATTGGCGGAGCATGCCAATATTGTAGGGATTAAAGATGCAACGGGTGGTATAGAGCGTGGAACTGATTTGCTTTTGCGCGCCCCAGAAGATTTTGCTGTATATAGTGGAGATGATGCAACTGCAATGTCTTTAATGTTGCTAGGAGGTAAGGGCGTTATTTCCGTAACCGCTAACGTTGCTCCAAAATTGATGCATGAGATGTGTGTGGCAGCGATGGATGGAGATGCTGTAAAAGCGCGTGCAATAAACGCTAAAATTTTTGCATTGCATCAAAAGTTATTCGTAGAAGCAAATCCAATTCCTGTGAAGTGGGTTTTAGAACAAATGGGTTTAATTAAATCTGGTATTAGATTGCCGTTGGTGAATTTATCTAGCCAATACCATGATGTTTTGCGTGCCGCTTGCGTGCCAGCTAATATTTTATAAATTGCTTATAGTGTTACAAAGAGGTCTTAATGAAACAAGCCAACATCAATCAAGTCGATCGTAAAAGCGAGTTAGTAAAAAAAACCGCTATTTGTGCATTGTTAACATTGAGTATAGCCGGATGTGACTCTATTCCATTTATTAATACCACCTCTGATTACAAAGGCGCTAGTCGCTCGCGTCCACTTGAAGTTCCTCCAGATTTAACGGCAAGCCCAAGTAGTGATACTTATTCAATTCCTGGGAGTACGAGTTATTCGACTTATAGCCAAGCACAGGAAGGTCAGGTTGCTGGTGTTGAGAAAGTTCTGGCTGATCCAGATGGTGTTCGGTTAGAAAAATCAGGTGCACAGCGTTGGTTAGTTGTGAATGCTCCTGCTGAAAAAATATGGCCAGTGATTCGTGATTTTTGGAATGAAATGGGTTTTGCTGTTCGTGTGGAAAATGCGCAACTGGGCTTTATGGAAACCGAGTGGATTGATAACGATGCGATTAAAAAGGATGAGTCTGGCAGTGTGGCTGATAAATTCGACAAATGGTTAGATAAATTATCAGGTGTAGCTGCGGATAAGAAAAAATTCCGTACTCGTTTGGAGCGCGGCACGCAAGAAAATACTACCGAAATTTACATGACGCATCGTGCTGTGGTTGGCGCTCCTGATGATGGTAAAAACCGAGTCAGAACTAATATGGGTGAAATTGAGACAGGATATAAGGCTGGAGCAGCGGCACCTGTTGAAGCGAATGCGGGTGATGCAGAATTAGATGCTGAATTGTTGCGTCGATTGATGGTGAAGTTAGGTGTTGAAGAGCAGAAATCTAAGACCATTTTGGCTCAAACAACGACATTAAAGCGCGCTGAAGTTTCAAAAGAAGCTGATGGTAGTGCAACTTTGATTTTGAATGATCCATTTGACCGTGCTTGGCGTCGTGTTGGTTTGGCTTTAGACAGAATTGGTTTTGTAATCGAAGATAAAGATCGTTCTAAGGGTGTATTTTTTGTGCGTTATGCTGATGTGGATATTGATGATACGCCCAAGAAAAAGAAGGGTCTAATTGATACGCTGAAGTTCTGGGGTGATGACGATAAAAAAACAGGTGATGCCCCTAAAAAAGAAGAAAAAAGTATGGTGGATAGCCTGAAATTCTGGGGTGATGATGACAAGCAGAAAGTTAATCCAGAGAAGCAATATCGAATCAAAGTGTCTGATGCAGATCAAGGAAATACATCGGTTACGGTCGTTGATAAAGAGAATAACCGCGTACGTACAACTACTGCGAATAGAATTATTGCGCTAATGTACGAACAGTTAAAATAGCGATATAAAAAAATATTGTGCGTTTTGCTTCACTAGGTAGCGGGAGTGCGGGAAACTCGCTAGTCGTTGAGATTGCACAAACTCGCGTATTACTTGATTGCGGATTTAATGTAAAAGAAACCTTGATAAGGTTGGCTAGGTTGAATTTAACGCCTAGTGATCTTAGAGGCATTGTCGTTACTCACGAGCATGAAGACCATGCTGGAGGCGTTTTTAAGTTTGCAGCTAAATACCAAATCCCTGTGTGGCTAACTTATGGCACACTCAAGATGGTGGAGCGCTATCTGCCTAATCAACATGATTTGAAAATAAACATTATTGATAGTCACATTCCGTTCAATATCTCCGATATTGAAGTTAAGCCTTTTCCTGTTCCTCATGATGCTAGAGAGCCTGTTCAGTATGTTTTTTCCAATGGAGATCAAACATTAGGTGTTTTGACTGATGTAGGGCGCAGTACTCCACATATAGAAATGATGTTAAATGAATGCCAAGCATTAGTGCTTGAGTGTAATCATGATGCCAATATGTTGCGATCAGGACCTTATAGTGGGTCGCTAAAAAAACGAGTGGGTGGAGATCTTGGACATTTAGAAAATTCCGCTTCTGCAGCGCTTTTGGAGAAATTAAATCACAGTAGCTTGCAACACGTTGTTGCAGCGCATTTGAGTGCGAAGAATAATACGCCCTTGCTTGCAAGGGCCGCTTTGGCTAAGGTATTGGGGTGTGAGGAAGATTTAATTGCTGTTGCAGACCAGATGTTAGGGTTGGATTGGAGAGATATTCGTTAATTGCTTGTAATTTTTAGGCAAAAAAAAGCCGACAGTAAAGTCGGCTTAGTACTTTTTGCTACTAATAAATTAGTGAGCAGCAGCTGGTGCAGCTTCAGCAGCAGGAGCAGCAGTTGTTGTAGCTTTAGCAGCAGGAGCAGAAGCTTCAGCAGCAGGAGCAGCAGCTT
>CAYQZK010000025.1:0-19536 GCA_964422015.1 uncultured Methylotenera sp. | reverse complement strand
GCTCTTTATTCGGCGTAGCCTAAATCGCAAATCTAAGTTAGATTTTATTTGCGATTACTTCGCTGGTACTGACTATTTGCCTCTTGTTACGCCATTCTAAAAGTTGCTCTTCTTCCATTTCTATCTGTATCGCTAGAACATTTAAATTGCAAGCATCATTTTTTATTAACTCATTACTCAAACAACTTTCATTTTTTTGATGTTTATTCATCGTAGTACCTTTTACTTAACCTTCAAAATTGTTTGCATACATGCATTGGTTTATATCGCATGCATTTTCTACGTTATATTTTCGTGATTTCAGATGTTGGAGGCACATCATCTACCCACTCGATTAACTCTAAACGGCCGTCAATGTGTTCGATGATGGCTGTGCAACTATCTACCCAATCACCACAGTTAATATATAACAGGCCATCAATATCTTTAATCGTAGCACTGTGAATATGACCGCAAACTACGCCATCGAGATTGCGATTTTTAACCGCATGAATGACTGACTCTTCAAAATCAAAAATGAAGGTGACTGCAGATTTGACCTTGCGCTTTGCATAACCGGCAAGTGACCAGTAACCAGATATGCGGAAAGTTCGCCGCAACCATGACAACCATTCATTAATGCGCACTAAAAAGTCATAAGCCACATCACCTAGAATTGCGACCCAGCGATGATGACGAGTTACTTGGTCAAATTGATCGCCGTGAATTAGTAGCAATCGTTTACCATCTGCAGTGATGTGCTGCCATTCAGAAGCAATCAAAATGTCACCGAATGTTGTTCCGTCATATTCGCGCAATGCTTCATCGTGATTGCCTGGAATAAATACCACTTTTTCACCATGCCGTGCACGGCGCAGTATTTTTTGAACGACAGTATTTTGTATTGCTGTCCAGTGGATACTTCTACCCATCGCCCAGAAATCAATAATGTCACCTATAAGAAAAAGATGGTCGCTTTCATACTCACGTAAAAAATTAATGAGGCGATCTGCCTGACAACCACGAGTTCCTAAATGAATATCAGATATAAATATTGAGCGTACTTTCACACGCGTAGATTACTGGTTTCTTATTACACTTTTATGAAAAGGTTTCTTTTGGCAAGGTGTTCAATTGATTTTTAGCGAAACTCCATAATCAAGCTTTCAATAAATTGAGGTACATAACAATTTAATCCCACTGTCATATGTTTATCACAACCAACTGATACTCTGTAAATTAACCATACTTGAGAGTGAAAAAAATGACCTTATATAAAGTAATCTGCGAAAAAAGTAATACGGTGATTGAATATCATCTGCAGTATTCGAAAGCACAACATAGCTTGAAAGAAATAATGCTTTGGATTACGGGCGGATTTCGTATTGAATCGGAGTTTCTTGACATCACCCTGTAACAAATTGACCTAATTACTGTTTAAAGCGCATAAACTTGAGACTGCAGTGGGTCGAGAGTACTCAGTCGCTTTTTTAATTTAAAGATTTGTTTGGATATGACTGATTAACTAACCAGTTATTTTGTTTTGGTATTTGAGTTGACGGTTGAATTAAAAACTTTAATGCCAGTAATCATCGCTTTAATAAGATTTGTGTGTTCAATACGACTCATCACTATTGCTGCTAGTGCATGCACAACCGCGAAAGCAATTAAAATGTTGGCAAGCGTGTTATGTAAATCCATCAGCCATTCTACGCCCCAGTAAGCATCAAGACCTTGCATAAAACCCGTCACTCCCAAGCTCAATACAAGTGCTATTAATGCAAGCATCATAATAGCGCCTAGGGGATTGTGACCAATATGCTCATCTTGCGCACCATTAATCATCTGTCGTAGGTGCTTCATAATACGAGTTGGAGTTGGCAAAAAGTCAGAAAAACGAGCGTATTTAGAGCCGATGAAACCCCACACTATCCTTGCTAACACAAGTATGCATGCAGCATAACCTAGCCACTGATGAATGGCTTCTCCGTCATCTATCACAAAGTAATCAAGAAGCACACAGCTCACTAGACTCCAGTGAAAGATGCGTACGAAGCGGTCCCATACGTAAATTGATTTGACGGGTTCGTTTAGATTCATTTGGGGTGGTAATCCTTTTTCACCTCGAAGAATAAATATTACCTATCCCCGAGGCAAAAATCGATTGTCATATTGGGATTAACTTATTTTGCCAAGAGCACTTCAGCAGTTTGTGGGTCAAAATAAACTTCCGCCTTCTTGCCGTTTTTGTCTGTGCCATAAATCTCATAGCAGTTCTTGTTTGTTACTTTAAATGTCTTGATCTTGTAGCCTTGGCTTTCTATTTTAGTTTTGAAGTCTGCTTCTTTCATCCATTTTTCTTTAGGTACATTGCAAGTCGGAGCGGCGAAAGCAGTCGTGGTAACAAAAGTAGCCGCAATAATAATTAATAACTTTTTCATCAAATATCTCCTTGGTTGAACAGTACGTCCGAATTAAGACGATGGTGCTATTAAATCAAATATTTCTTAAGTAAAACTTAAGGCTCAAACTCTCACTCAAAAATTTTTATTTTAAATCTCAATTAAACATTGAAATAATCAACAATAAGGAGAGTAAAACGCGAAACCGAACCTACTTTTCCTAAATGCGCTTGATTTATTATAGTGAGTTAAAAGTAACCTATCTATAAATAATCTTATAGCACAGCTTAAGGTAATTCATTTTTTGTGCCATTGCTTGAAGTTTAGTTAACTCATGCGGAATATTAGTTGTTAAGTTTAACTTAAGATTATTAGGGTAAAGTTTTAATCAACGAAAGCTGATCTGTTTAACCCGACATAAATTATGAGGAGACTCAAATGACTACCTACCAAACTTACCTTGGCCAAAAGATGGAAGTGACAACGTATGAAATAGATAGACGCCTAAACGTTTTATTCGCTGTTCTATTTCTCACAGCGGTATTCATGGTGCCGACGGGTGCAGCAATAGCATTTCTATTTATTTAGGTTGTGAAGTTCTATGGCTGATTTTGTTGTTTGGCGAGTTCTTTTAGAAATTGTTCAATATCCCACTCGCAGCCACCACAACCTGAAATTGCGCCAGACCATCTTGAAATGGTCTCGGCGTCCATACCTTGTTCAAACAGTTTTTGAATTTTGCCACGTGTTGTTCCACTACAAGTACACATAATTTCATCTGCATTGTTGCTGTCTTTAGTGGTCATAGTTTTTAATTAAAGTATTTGAGTTTTTGATGAATTGGGTCGCTGTAGATATTCATGCTTAATGTAAAAGTGAACTAAATTGCAAAAATGAGGGCTAAAATCAACATGTCACGTCATCAGCTTAAGCTCAATATATTATCTCTAAGTTGTTTACCATTTTAGGTGTATTTGCGTTACTTGTTTTCATTTCTTACAAAAGGATTAATCATGAATAAATTACTTAATGTTTTATTTTTAGCAGCGATAGGCTTTGCTATCACGCTGCCTACTTATGCTGCTGGAGAGCCTGAAGGTGCTCGTTGCCATATGCATAAAAAAGATGCAGACACCAATAAAGATGGTGTAATAGATAAAACAGAGATGCGGGCCATGCAAGATAAGAAATTTGATGAAATGGACGCTAATAAAGATGGCGTGCTAAGCAAGGATGAGATGAAACCTTGTTGTAAGCGTGACGGAAAATCTAAAGCAATGCATGAAAAGCAGACCAAAGCATTTAATGATGCCGATGGTGATAATGACGGCACTTTAACTAAAGAAGAAGCGAAAAAATTGCCGAATGTTGCAAAAAACTTTGATGCAATTGATGGTGATAAAGATGGCACTTTAGACCGCGAAGAGGTGCATCACTTTATGCATGAGCAAAAAGCTAAGTAATCCTTAATATTAAGCTTCATTTCATGGCACTGTTTAATTTAAATTTAAGCAGTGTTATGTGATGAAAATATCAGAAAAAATCTTAATCTCATAAAAGTGACACTTTAATACTACTGTCATTTATCTGTCATATCAGTGTGCCATTCTGTATCTCCTAATCTAAATGGGGTGAAGCTGAGATGAACACGATCACCGAAAACATTATTCTCAACGACCTTGATTTACAGTCTGGCGAAGCCTTGAGTTTGCATTTGCACGACATTATTTATGGTAATTTGCTTACAGCCGTTTATCAGCCGATTGTTGACCTCAGTCAGGGAAAAATAGCAGGGTTTGAAGGTTTAATTCGTGGGCCTGCGATGAGTGTGCTGCATTCTCCTATTGAGCTGTTTAGAGTGGCTAGAGATTGTGGAATGGTAGCTGATGTGGAGTATCTGGCACGCCGTGTTGTGCTTGATTCTTTTGCCAACCAGAGCTTGCCAGGCAAAATATTTTTAAATGTTAGCCCAGATATATTGATGCAACCAGATGCTAAAACTGGTGAAACGCTTAAGTATCTTGATGAGCATGGCCTGAAGCCTAATCAAGTCATTATTGAGCTCACTGAGAATGCGCAAACATTAGATTATCAGCAATTGCGAGATGCAACTCAGTATTATCGCGATATGGGTTTTGAGATTGCTATTGATGACCTAGGTGAGGGATTTTCAGGGTTACGTTTGTGGTCAGAGATTCGACCTAATTATGTCAAAATTGACAAACACTTCATTCAAAATATTCATTTAGATCCAGTGAAGTTGCAGTTTGCGCGCTCTATACAAGAAATTGCGAGCAAGGCCGGTGCGCGAGTTATCGCCGAAGGCATAGAAACCCATGCAGAATTAATGGCAGTTCGTGATTTAGGCATCGCCTATGGGCAGGGGTACTACATTGCACGTCCTAGCTTATTGCCAAGTCATGAAGTTTCGCCTGATGTGTCTAAATCGCTGTTACGTACAGAAATTGTGCGTGAAAATCTTTTACAACAGCGTGCTACGGTTGATAAGCTGCTTAAATATATTCCATCGGTTGAACCTTTATGTAATAACGAAGAGGTGTTTAAAAGGTTTGATGAACATACTGACCTTTACTCAATTCCTGTAACTTTAGATGGGCGACCAGTCGGTCTGATTAGTCGAAATGTGATGATTAACGACTATGCGCGACCATTTCGTCGTGAACTTTATGGTCGTCGCTCTTGTGAAATGATGATGGATAGAGCTGCATTGGTTGTAGAAAAAACGGTCAGTTTGCAAGATCTGAGTAATTTAATCTTAGAGAGTGATCCTCACCATTTATCTGCTGGTTTTATTATTACTGAGAATGGTCAGTATGTGGGCATGGGAAGCGGACATGATTTACTGAGATTAATCTCTCAAATGCAAATTGATGCCGCACGCTATGCCAACCCACTCACCTTATTGCCTGGTAATGTGCCGATTAGCGAGCAGATGGATAGTTTGTTACATGCTGGTGCAGAGTTTGTTGCTTGTTATTGTGACTTGGATAATTTCAAACCATTTAATGATGTGTATGGCTTTAAAAAAGGTGACGAAGTGATTCAGCTTACCGGTCGCTTATTAACTGAAATTTGTGGGCCTCATGACTTTTTAGGGCACATTGGAGGTGATGATTTTATTGTTATTTTCCAAAGTGAGCACTGGGAGCAACGTTGTGAGGTGTTGCTGACAAGGATTGAAGAGTCATTTCCACAACTTTATTCTGAGCCAGATCGCAAAAATGGCGGTATAGAAACCGAAGATCGACAAGGTGAAAAGCGTTTTCATCCGTTTGTGAGCCTTTCTATTGGAGCGATTGTTGTAGATTCTAGCCAATATGAATCACATCATGATGTTTCTGCAGCATGCGTTAATGCTAAAAAACAGGCGAAAAAAATAATTGGGAATAGTTTGTTTGTTGAACGTCGTAATGAAGGCGTTTCTAAGTAGTGCTAGTCTCTGCGGTTGCTACTACCCAGTCAAGCAAGGGTTCCCATTGTTCCCAATCTTGGATGATCAGTGAGGGGCGCATGTCAAATAGGCTGATGCCTTGTTCTGCGGCTGTGGCGTAGACCTGCGCATTGCGCAGATAGCTGAGGACAGGCAAGCCAGTTTCTTGCATAAATTCAGCAAGCATGGCGGCGGAATGTGTGCGGCTGTTGATGCGCATGCCAACTAGTGCGACGAAAGTTTTATGTTTACGCACGGCTTTTTCTTCAGCCAAAATATCAAGAAAATTGCGTGTAGCACCAATATCAAAAGCTGAAGGTTGTATGGGTACCAGAATACAATCGGCTTGTTTTACCGCATCAGATAGCTTTTCTTCGCGTAAGCCAGCTGGTGAGTCGGTAATAACCCATTCGGCACCATGTGAGATTGCCTTGCCGCGTGGTTGATGACCATGAATGGCTGGTAATGAAGCAGGGCGACGTTGTAACCATTGTGTAGAAGACTGTTGTCGATCTAAATCTGAAAGCACAACGTGGCCGCCTAGTGTGGCAAAGTATCCTGCAAGATTAGTGGATAGCGTAGTTTTGCCACTGCCACCTTTGGAATTTGCGATTAGGATATTCTTCATACACTTGCCCCGATTGAATCAAACGACGAACGATTTTAATTAAAATCGTACTCAAACTTCATCATTACCGTCGTATTTTACAATGGAGTACTAACTTGTAGAAATCTACTTCTGTTGCGGGGTGTGGCACTTGCTTGGAGTATCCCAAACAAGTGCGAGTTGTTGAGGATTAAGATTTTTCTTTAGATTTAGCAGCATCTTTAGACTTAATGGCATGCATTTTTTCACGCCATTCATTTAACTGCTCATCTTCAAGTTCAAGCTGTATGGCTAAAGCCTCTATTTGAGTCAATTTCTCTTTGTCTAATTTCTTTGGCAACTTTCCACCCATGCGGCTTAGTAAGCGCTCAGTTTCAATTTCCGATAATTTGCTGGCTTTTTCTAAATATTCATCTTTAGCAGATTTCATGATGTGTTCTCAAAGTTGGAAGGATTTTTAAAATACTGAGGCATTGTAAGTGTCTATATCGTTTTTTGGTGTGAATTTTTTATGAAAAATTTTTTTTCATAATTAAATTAAGTAGATATGTTGAGATGTAAGTTTTTTATTGTCATTAAATGTTCATAAATAGAGCGTAATTTAACGATATGTATCAATTCTAAAAGCAGTTATTGTCGCCTAAATTATGGGATCTAAGTAATGAAAATCAATATGCCAGTTACTCAGCGTGAGTATGAGCTTAAAGAGTCAACATCTATCGTATCCAAAACAGACCTAAAAGGTAACATCACGTATGTTAATCGTGATTTTATGGATGTAAGTGGTTTTACTCAAGAAGAGTTAATCGGGGAAAATCAGAATATTGTGCGCCATCCTGACATGCCAGAGGCGGCATTTAAAGATCTATGGCATACCGTTAAATCAGGCAATCCCTGGATTGGTATTGTTAAAAATCGCTGTAAAAATGGTGATCATTACTGGGTTGATGCTTGCATTACTCCGATGCGTGAAGGTGGTGAAATCGTAGGGTATATTTCTGTGCGAAGAAAAGCGAGCATTGAGCAGATTGATGGCGCAATTCGATACCACAAAGAGCTTAACGAAAAGCATAATGGATTAGCAAACTTGTTAATAGGTATGCGGGATTTTGTTAGCCGCATCAATATTCATACCAAAATTTTAGCGATTTTTGTGATGGTTGCTTTGACAAGCTTGATGCTTGGTTACAGTGGTGTAAATGGGATTGTACAAAGTAATTCTGGCGTTGAAAGTATTTATAAAAATCAGGTGATGCCATTAGAGCAGCTTAAGATTATCAATGACATGTATATCAATAATGTTGCAGGGACTGGGCAAAAACTGCAAAGGGGCATTATTACCTCAGCTGAGGCTAATCATAGTGTCGAGCAAGCTTTAGTGGCTGTGGATAAGCAGTGGAAGCTATACAACTCGACTAAACATAATGAAGAGGCCACTCAACTTACTGAAGAAATTAAACCTTTATTTGATAACGCATTTGAAGCCGCAGTGTTGTTGAAGAAAATTATCGCAGATGATGATTTAGAGCGACTGATGACATTTAACACTTCTGATGCATATAAGGCGGTAGATCCGTTAACGCAGAAACTTACCACCTTGATTAATGTACATTACGCTGCAGTTGCTGCTGAGTACGATGCGACGCAAGCGAATTACTTGCAACATCGAAACATGGCAATTGCGTTGATTCTGCTTGCGCTGATTGTGTGTGGCTTGTTAGGTTGGAATCTGCATCATTCGATTATGCCTCGTTTGCGTGGTATGCATCATGATTTGCTAGCTAGTGCGCAAGAAATGAATAACAAGGCAATTCCAAGGTCAGGTCATCGTGATGAGCTGACAGATGTGATGGATGCCTATCGCGCACTTAAAACGCGTTTGGATTTTGATCATAGTGAGACTGTGAATGGTATCAATCGTATTAAAGCCGCATTGGATCACGCGAGTATGGCGGTAACGCTGACTGATCAAGATAACCGTCTGATTTACATGAATGATGCGGCAACAAAATTGTTTCAGGATATGACACCAGTACTTTCTAAGTATCATGAAGGATTTACTGTTGCAAAAATGATGGGTGGTTTTGTAGGGCAGTATCTAGAAAATGAAGCCGATCGTGAGAATTTCTCTCAAGAATTAAGTGGCTCTAAACAGATTGATACTTTTATGCATGGCCGTCATTTGCAATTAGTGCTTAACCCTGTGCACGATGAAAAAGATGGAAGATATTTAGGTCGTATGACCCAGTGGTTAGATCGCACAACAGAAGTGATTTCTGAACAGAACTTAGCCAAACTCATTGAGCAGATTGTGGTTGGCAAGCTTACTCAGCGCATAGACGTAAGTAGCTTACCACGTGGATTTATGCGAGATATCAGTAATGGCATGAATCGTTTATTGGAAGCTGTTGTCGGGCCGCTCAATATGGCGGCAACTTATGTTGACAGTCTGTCAAAAGGAGTGATTCCAGATGAAATTACTACAGATTACCAAGGTGATTTCAATATCATTAAAAGCAATCTCAATGCCTGCGGTATTGCTATTAAAGCATTGGTGAATGATGGTAATTTACTTGCTAAAGCTGCTGAATCGGGCGTACTGACAACTCGCGCTGATGCTACTCAACATTTGGGTGAGTACCGCAAAGTGGTTGAAGGTTTGAATGCAACGCTTGATGCCATTGTTACACCACTCAATATGGCGGCCAGCAATCTGGAAAGTATTGCACGAGGTGAGGTGCCTAAAAAAATTACCGATAAGTACAACGGTGACTTCAATAACATTAAAGATAATCTGAATACCTGCATTGAATCTATCAATGCGCTAGTGGGTGATGCGCAGATGCTTGCAAATGCGGCACATCGAGGACGTGTTTCCGTGCGCGCTGATGCAAACAACCATGAAGGCGATTTCCGTAAGATTGTGGATGGCATGAATGAAACCTTAGAGATGATTGTTGGCCCAATTGCTACGGTTAAAACTGCAGTTGAAACGATCAACACCGCATCAAGAGAGATTGCTGAAGGCAATGCGGATCTATCACGTCGTACCGAAGAGCAGGCAGCCAGCCTTGAGAAAACGGCTGCGAGTATGGAAGAGCTATCTGCAACCGTAAAACAAAATGCGGATAACGCTAGACAGGCCAACCAGCTTTCAATAGCAGCTTCAGATGTCGCGGTTAGAGGTGGTGAGGTGGTTTCAGAAGTAGTGGAAACAATGAGTGCTATTAATAGTAGTGCTAAAAAGATTGAAGATATTATTTCAGTCATTGATGGTATTGCTTTCCAAACTAATATCCTTGCTTTAAATGCGGCTGTAGAGGCGGCTAGGGCGGGTGAGCAAGGTCGAGGTTTTGCGGTAGTGGCCGGTGAAGTACGTAACCTTGCACAGCGATCAGCATCAGCCGCTAAAGAAATTAAAGAGCTTATTAGTGACTCTGTGAGCAAAACGTCAGAGGGTACTAAGCAAGTTGAAAATGCAGGCAATACCATGCAAGAAATTGTTACATCAGTGAAGCGTGTGTCTGACATCATCAGTGAAATTGCTGCAGCTTCGCAAGAGCAAAGTCTTGGTATTGCTCAGGTGAATGAGGCTATTATGAAAATGGATGATGTGACGCAACAAAATACAGCTTTGGTGGAAGAGGCCTCTGCCGCCGCAGAATCAATGCTAGAGCAGGCGGATGAGTTGATGAATGCGGTAAGCGTATTTCAGCTTGATAACCCGAATAAGCGTGCCTTTGATAGCCCGATGCGTAGCGTTAGCAAAGCCCCAGCACCGATACAATTGGTGGATAAATTGGTTGCCATCGCTTAACGTGGGTTAGTTGTTCTTTAATGCAATTGATGCAATTCTAGTTGCCGTAGTTTCGGCGCTAGTTTTGCAGTAACACCCACTACAGAAAGTGTCATGATGCCGCCGAATATGACTGATGGGACTAATCCCATCAGTCGTGCGGCAATGCCTGACTCAAAAGCACCAAGTTCATTAGACGAGCCAATAAAAATACCATTAATGGCTGAAACTCTGCCACGCATGTGATCTGGAGTGGCAAGCTGCAAAATTGTTTGTCGCAAGACCACAGAAGCACCGTCAAAAATACCTGAGAGTAGTAATAGAATTGCAGCCGCCCAAAAGTAGGTGCTTAACGCAAAGCCGATGATGCAAACGCCAAAGCCTGCTACAGCACTTAACAGCCAGCGACCTGCATGGCGGTTAATGGGGTGACGCGTGAGCCAAAGTCCCGTTAGTATCGCGCCAACTGCAGGAGCTGCCCGCAAGATTCCCAACCCTTCTGGGCCGTAATGGTAAACGTCTTGAATAAAGGCAGGTAGCATGGCCACCGCGCCACCAAACAGCACGGCAAACATATCAAGCGATAATGCGCCAAGTACAATTTGATTGCTGAAAACGAAACGTAAGCCTTGAGCAATGCTTGAAAATACAGGAGTGTCAGCAATGTTTTTCGGTTCTTTGATGTTGATTGAAAGCATGGCGATGGCTGCGCCTAAACATAACGCAGTGGCGACACTATAAGCTGTTGTTTTGCTTGCAAAACCAACCAACAATCCACCTAGCGCTGGACCTACAATAAGCCCTACCTGAAAAGCAGTGGTACCCATACCAGCCGCAGGTGCAAATTTTTCTCTAGGTATAATAATGGCAAATAGTGTGTTGTAACTTGGTGCGATGAATGCGCGAGCAACACCCGTGAAAGCGATTGAGCCATAAATCCAAAAAGCAGCGTGATTGCCCGAATTTTCACCTATCCAGCCCAAGGAAATTACAGTAAGTGTAATGGCATTGATGCACAGCATAATGGCAGCAAGTGCGCCGAACATCCGCCGTGAATAATAATGATCAACAGCGTGCCCAGCAAAAAGTGCGCTGCAAAAATAAGGGATGACTTCTGCCAATCCGATTAACCCTAGAGATAAGGTGTCGTGTGTGATTTCGTAGATGTGCCAACCAACCACGACAGCCGTCATTTGGTATGACAGGACCATCAGCACGCGGAAAGTTAGTAGTTTGAGAAAAGCGTGATTTTTATCGCGGAGTATATGCATGAATGCTTTTTTTGTTCGTAAAAATGCATATCAGCTGATATGCAGTAAAATGGGCCAGTTAGTGCTGTGAATAAGGCAGTAAGCGTTACTTCAAACGTGACGCCGATGAGTCATCATTGACCTAGTGTGATTCTGCCGATATATATTAGGCGCACTAACAACCTGTCTATTTTGTCATTTTACCTGTAAAACTACTTTGGTACGCGCCATAAATACCAGCTTGCGACAGTTCTATAAGGGCTCCATGCTTTAGCTAGCTCAGCTAGTGCTTTTGGTTTGGGAGCTACATCCAGTTTTTTTAAGCGCTGATAACCAACGGCGATACCAAAATCATCAATAGGCAAAATATCCATGCGGTCTAGGGTAAAAATGAGCAACATTTCAACTGTCCAGCGGCCTATACCTTTTAGTGTTACTAGGCGTGAAATCAACTCTTCATCGCTCATGCTGTCAGCTTCTTGTCGTGATGGTACGACTCCGCTTAATGTTGCGTTTGCAATGCCGAGTATGGTTTCAATCTTGCGAGCAGAAAAGCCACAAGCTCGAAGCTCAGTGAATTCTGTGTTTAATAATTGATTGGGGGATGGGAAAGTGTTGCTGTAAAGCCCTATTAGTCTGGCAATAATGGCATCGCCAGCTTTGGCATGCAGTTGTTGATACGCTACAGCACGAACAAGGGATTCGTATGGCGTTTGCTCTAACTTGGCTGTTAATGTGCATGGGCCAATGGCAGAAATCAATTGAGCCCAGTCATCATCGAGGTTGGTTAAGAAGATGCTGGCCTGTTCGTAGTCTTTTATTCTGTTAAGCACAGTATTCTGTTCAATGGCTTTGCCAGCAAGACAAAGCCATTGAATCAATTGAGATTAGAACTTTAATGCGGCTTTGATGCGACGATAGATTTGGCAAAGTTTTGAGCCATCTAAGTGATAGTGTTTATGTAAAGCTTGTTTTACTTCCCAGCTCGCTTTTATGCCGGCTGGAAATGTCACCAAATCACCCTTGCCAAATGATACAGGTGCACCGCCTTCAGGCGTGATTACGCATTCACCCTCTAAAATATAAGCGATTTCTTCTTCATGAAATGTCCATGGGAAAACGGAAACTTCTTTTTGCCAGGTAGGCCATTTACTTACGCCTAAAGAGTCTAGGCGTGCTTGGTCTGGATTTTTTTCTACGATGATAGGATTGCTCATGATGGTGATCTTTAATAAATTAGGTGTGCTATTTTAGCTTATAGATGCTGAATTGCCACTGTACTATGTCATGTAACTATCGCCATGAGACTACCTATTAAGGAGTAAAATACGCGCTTTTATAACACTCATTAAAGCTATGCGCGTTAGTTTAAACGAAGCTGCTACCCGACTTCAAAAAGGTGAGGTGGTGGCCATTCCAACTGAAACCGTCTACGGCTTGGCCGCAGACGCGACTAATGACGCCGCTTTAAAGCAAATTTTTGCAATTAAACAAAGGCCTGCTGATCATCCTTTGATTGTGCATATTGCGGATATTAGCCAGGTTCAACATTGGGTATCTTCGTTTCCAGACCTTGCGATTAATTTAGCCAAAGCTTTTTGGCCTGGGGCATTTACCTTGGTGTTGCCAGCAAAAAATCATGTATCTAAAGTGGTGCGCGGTGGCGAGACTACAGTGGCTTTGCGTGTGCCAAACCACCCTGTTGCACTTGAGTTGTTAAGGTTAAGTGGTTTAAGTGTTGCCGCTCCATCGGCTAATTTGTTTACGCAACTTAGTCCAACCACTGCTGATCATGTAGAAGCAGGTTTGGGTGGTGCGATTGCGGTGATCGATGGCGGCGCTTGTAATGTGGGTATTGAGTCCACAATTGTGAGCGTATTTGTGGATGCCGAAAATGTAGCTCAATGGCAGTTGCTACGTCCTGGCATGGTGAGTGAGTCCGATGTTGAGCGTGCTGCGGGAAAGCCACAATTTGTGCAAGCGACTGAGGATGTTATGCCTGTCCCTAAAGTACCTGGGCAACATGCTTTGCATTATTCACCAAGAACACCGCTACTGTTGTTTAAAGACAAAGCTTCGTTACTGCATGAGCGTGAAGTGCTTACACAAAAAAAATTGAAATGTGCCGTGTTGTTAATCGGTGAGACTAAAGTGCTTGATGCGGCTGAGTCAGATCAAGCTGTCATTGTATTGCCTAATCAACCTGCGTTAGTGGCCGAGCAGTTATATGGTGCGTTACATCGTTTAGATGACCTGAAAGTAGACAGGATATTAGTTGAAATGCCGCCTGATACACCAGACTGGGTGGCCGTGCGTGACCGATTAAGTCGTGCTGGGCATCAATAGGATTTTGTTTTTTCACTGTCTCTTTCGCTTAGTTGCTGTTAATCGTGACTACATGGCAAAATGTGGCTCACGGTATCATTACATTCAAAACGGGTTTCAATATGAACATTCAAGTAAAACATCTATTTTTAGCCTTAAGTCTTACCATTATGCTGTCAGCGTGCAGTTCTGTGGGCTTATCTAACCCGTTTGGATCTTCAGCGAAATCTGGGGTTGGTGTTCCCGAGAATGCAACGGCTTATGTATGCGAGGGCAATAAGCGTTTTTATGTACGCATGCTCAATAACGGTAATGATGCTTGGCTTATTTATCCTGATCATGAAGTGAATCTATCCAAAAGTAGTGAGAATAATCGCTATACCAGTGGTGTCATTAGCCTAGTTATTAATGCTGATGCAACTACTTTGAATGACGGTGAAAAAATTGCCTACACTGGGTGCAAAGCTCAATTACAAAAGTAAAAAGTCTATTTTTACAATTGATTTACATGTTTGGGCTTTAGTTAACCCTATGTTACGATGACCCCTTAATCAGGGTGGCTAATATTCATTCCGCATGAAAAAAAACTTATCTACAATTTGGCGATTTTTACTGCCGTTGTTACTGTTGTTCATTCTTGCGCCCTTGGTGCTTGTTCAGCAACAAACTTACCAGCATTTAGACCGTGTACAAGAGAGTGCTTCTGAGCAGGCGCAAACTTTGGTGCGATTGCTTAGTGTCACTAATGAATTGGTTGGTGCGCAGGTTGAGTCCTCAATGCGCTTATTAAAGGAGAGAAGTGTCGCATTAGGCGAGGCCTCCATATCAGGAACTATCAAAATTGCTGGTAAAGAAGTACCCAGTTTGTTTTTGGGAAAAATGCAGCAAACAAATCGTTATGATCTCGTCGATGAGGTGACTGACTTGGTTGGTGGCACTGCCACTATATTTGTAAAGTCTGGCGATGATTTTGTGCGTATTGCGACTAATGTTAGGCGCGGAGATCGTACTCGTGCAGTTGGCACGGTTTTAAAAGCTAGTGGTAAAGCGATGGCCTCCTTACGAATGGGTCAAGCCTTTCATGGGGTGGTTGATATTCTTGGGGAACCCTACATTACACGGTATGAGCCTATATTTGATAAGCAAGGCATAGTGGTTGGTGCTTATTACGTGGGTTATCAGGTTGATATGAAAGTGCTGAGAGACGCAGTGGAGAAAATGCGTCATTTAAAAACGGGTTTTGCTGTGGTGTTGGATGATCAAGACAAAATTCGTTTTCACTCTGCACACATACAACTAGGGCAAGCAGAAAATATTCTCCGTCAAAAATCAGAAGATTGGGGGTTTGCAAATGAGGACTTGCCTAATTGGGGATTTAAAGTGGTGGTTGCTTATCCACTAAGTGAGGCTCGCTCGGCTGGCTTGGCAGGGTCATGGTTTGTGATTGTGGGTTCCACTTTATTGGGTATTTTCTTACTTTCACTTATTTTCTGGCAGCTACGCCGATTAGTATTTAACCCGATTGGTGGAGATCCTGCGCTTGCTATAGATGTGGTGAAACGAATTGCATCAGGTAATTTTGAGAGTGATGACTTGAAAGCACCGCCCAATACTTTGATGTCCAATGTGTTAACCATGCGTCGTAAATTGCGTGAAACGGTAACCATGTTGCGTGAAAACTCAGAGCGTATGAGTTTGTCCGCCAGCGTATTTGAGCATGCACATGATGGTATTTTTATCGCGAATGCGGAAATGACTATTATTGAGGTTAATCCAGCTTTTACTGTAACTTCAGGCTATAGCCGTGAAGAAGCTTTAGGTAAAAAACCAGAAGAATTAGGTTTTATTACTTATGAAGAAAGTTTCTTTGCACAACTATTAGCATCAGGTAAAGAGTGGCGTGGAGAGTCATGGAGCCGTCATAAAAATGGTGATATGTATGCTACTTGGTTAGATGTTTCTATCGTTTATGACGATGAACAAAAATCGATACATTATGTAGGGCTGTTTTCTGATATTACCAAGGCGCAGCAGCATCAGAAAAATCTTGAGCACATGGCGTATCACGACCCACTTACTCAGTTGCCGAACCGAGCTTTACTTTCTGATCGATTAAAGCAAGCACTAGCGCGTGCAGAGCGTTCTGGCGAAGTCATGGCAGTGTGTTATTTTGATCTTGATGGCTTTAAACCAGTCAATGATACATTGGGTCATGAGGCAGGTGACAAACTGCTTGTGCAGTTAGCGACACGTATTCGTGAGTGCTTGCGTGAAACGGATACGATTGCTCGTCTCGGTGGTGATGAGTTTGCGATGTTATTGTGTGGTCTGCAGTCTATTGATGAGTGTCAGCAAACATTGAGTCGTTTGCTAAATATCATTAAGGCGCCTTACCATCTAGAAAGCAAAACGGTAGAAGTTTCGGCCAGTATTGGGTACACCGTGTTTCCAATAGATCACAGCGAGGCAGATACTTTGCTCCGTCATGCTGACCATGCCATGTATCAAGCGAAAGTGAATGGCGGTAGTCGCTTTCATTTATTTGACGCTTCCCATGATAAAGAAACGCGTAGTTTACGCCAAGAGCGAGAGCGCATAGAGGCGGCATTACCTAATGGAGAGTTCCGATTATTTTATCAACCTAAAGTAGACACTCGGACTGGGAAAGTGGTCGGTATGGAGGCGCTTATACGTTGGCAACATCCAGAACTTGGTCTACGTTACCCATTAGACTTTTTACCCGCTATTGAGAATACGCCATTTGCAACTCCGATGGGCGAATGGGTGATTGCTGAAGCATTACGTCAAATTGAGCTGTGGCAGGACTGTGGCCTAAGCCTCAAAGTGAGTGTCAATATTGCGGCTAGGCACATGATGCAAAAAGACTTTACTGAGCGCTTGTTGTTTTTGTTAAGAGCTCATCCCAATGTTTCGCCTAATCTGCTTGAATTAGAAATTACTGAAACGGCTGCGATTGAAGATGTAGCTGGAGTGGCTGAAACAGTACATAACTGTAATTTGCTTGGCGTAACTTTTGCCTTGGATGATTTTGGTGTGGGTTATTCATCATTGACTTATTTGCGACGCTTGCCAGTAGCTGCAATCAAAATAGATCAATCATTTGTGCGAGATATGTTGGTTGACCCTGATGATTTGGCGGTAGTTTCAGGGTTGATTAGTTTGAGTCGTGATTTTAAGCGCGACGTGGTTGCTGAAGGTGTAGAAACCGCTGCGCATGGCGTTCAGTTGTTAAAGATGGGGTGCCGCTTGGTGCAAGGTTACGGCATTGCTAAACCTATGCCTGCAGACTCAGTGTTGGCTTGGGTTGCAAGCTATAAGCAAGAAGCAAGTTGGACTAAGGGTGTGATTTAAAGAAGCGGGCCTTTAACTTGTTTATTTGCTAGGCGCGTCTTTCCAAGGGGCTACTTTAATGAGTAATAACATGCCGGGAATGGCAGCTATAAAGCAGAAAATAAAGAAGTTTTTCCAACCTAAATCCTCCACTAGGTAACCTGTGGCTGCATTAGCAAAAGTGCGTGGAACAGCAGCAAGGCTAGTGAATAAAGCAAATTGTGTGGCGGTATAAAGTGGATGTGTTGTATGTGCGATATAAGCGACAAAAGCCGCTGTTCCTAGGCCCACGCCAAAAGCCTCTACGCCAATTACAATGCCTAAAATCGGCAGATTGTGCCCAACTGTTGCTAGCCATGCAAAGCCTAAGATAGCCAACATTTGCACTGCGCCAAACAGCCATAAGGCACGGTTGATGCCTAGCTTGACCATCCATATTCCACCTAACAAACCACCTATCACGCTAGGCCATAGGCCTGCATTTTTAGCGATAAGGCCTATTTCGGTTTTGCTAAAGCCCATGTCTAGATAGAACGGCGTAGCAAGTGCAGTTGCCATGCTATCACCTAACTTATAAAAGAAAATAAAGGCTAGGACCAACATAGCAGAGCGCCAACCATGGCGGGAGATGAACTCTTGAAAGGGTTCGGTCACCGCAGCTTTTAGTGTTTTTGGTGTGCCATTTTTTAGAGCAGGCTCTTTTACGAAAATGGTCATAGCTAAGCCGGGTAACATAAATAAGGCTGTAATCAGAAACACACTATTCCAAGGTAAGTAATCTGCAAGAATTAAGGATAGAGAACCTGGGATGAGCCCTGCAATCTTATAGGCATTCACATGAATCACATTACCTAGTCCGAGTTCGGCATCAAGCAATAATTCACGGCGATAAGCATCGAGTACGATATCTTGAGAAGCGCTAAAGAAAGCTACAACGGTTGCTAAATAAGCAATCGTCCAAATATCTAATGTGGGATTAAATACACCAAAGGCGGGAATTGAACACAGTAATAATAGTTGGGATATTAGTAGCCATCCACGTCTGCGTCCTAGTGTAAATGAACCGACTTTAGGAATGTAGCGATCAAACAATGGCGCCCAAAGAAACTTCCAGGTGAATGGTAGGCTAATCAAGGCGAATAGGCCTATAGATTTAAGGTCAACGCCTTCAGAACGTAGCCAAGCGGGTAACAGGCTAATTAAAATATAGAGCGGTAGCCCAGAGCTAAAGCCTGTGAAAATGCAGATTAACATGCGTTTGTTAAGCATGGCTTGCCAAACGCTGGTGTTATTGTTCATGTATTTACTTGAGAGTTACAGCTTGCTACCACTTTTTAAGCGGTACATGGCTAAATTGCCCATGAGGTTCGGCATAAAAGTGACGGGTTGATTGTCAGTGAGTACTAGGCGTTCTTTAATTTCAATATTGCTGTTGTGGCAAAACTGGTCAAAGTCGTTAATCGTGCAAAGGTGTACGTTTGGCGTGTCATACCATTGATAAGGTAGCGCTTTGGATACAGGCATGTTGCCAGAAGTGATTTGTAATCGGTTACGCCAGTAGCCAAAGTTAGGAAAAGTAACGATGACTTCTTTACCTACGCGTAGCATTTCTCGCACAATACCTTCTGTATTATTAACAGCTTGCAGGGTTTGCGAAAGAATCACGGTATCAAAAGATTGATCTTCAAAACCAGATAAACCGCTTTCCAGATCCATTTGAATCACATTAACGCCTTTAGTCATACAGGCTAGCCAATTGGCATCATCTTTTTCTACACCATAGCCACGAACTTCTAGTGCCCCCTTGAGGTATTCCAATAAGGCACCATCGCCGCAACCTAAGTCGAGTACTTTTGCGCCAAAGGGCAACCAACCGGCGATAATGGCAAAGTCGTGTCTAAACTGTGGGGTATTAACTTGTGGGGCATGAGTACTCATACAGATTCTCCCACTGTGATGTTATTCAAGTAATTGCGCAAAATATCATGGTAATGCGCATCGGGCATGAGGAATGCATCATGCCCATGTGCGGCAGTGACTTCTGCGTAGCTCACGGTGCGTTCATTATCAAGTAGAGCTTTAACGATTTCACGCGAGCGTGCAGGTGAGAAGCGCCAATCGCTAGTGAAAGAAACCACTAGAAATTGTGCTTGGTCTTTTGCATGCTGAGTGTTTTGTTTAAATGTTTTACTAAGATCGCCGTCAAAAGGTAATGCTGGATCGTAATAATCCAAGGCACGTGTCATGCGCAGATAAGTGTTGGCATCAAATTCACCTGCAAATTTGTCACCTTGATAGCGCAAATAAGATTCCATTTCGAATTCAACATCGAAAGTATATTTAATGTCACTTTTGAGCTTGCGCCCAAATTTAGC
>CAYQZK010000024.1:0-19693 GCA_964422015.1 uncultured Methylotenera sp. | reverse complement strand
GCGTAAGCACAGATTTTTGAGCAATATAAAGCGTTTTTAATCGCTTCAATGGTCGCTTTTTTATCCGTTTCATGTTTAATCGCTGGGCCTTTTAAGATTTTGCTAGCTTCAACGCGTTCTTCTTTTAAGCTTGAAAGTGCTCGTGCATAAACAGCCGCTGCAATCGCATTTGCTGGAGAGCCAAGCTCAAGCGCATTGGCTGCCGTCCATTGACCTGTACCTTTTTGACCAGCAGTATCTAAAATTTGGTCAACTAAAAAGCCTTTAGTCATTGGGTCTTTTTGTTGCAGAATATCTGCAGTAATTTCAATCAAGAAACTTGATAGTTCGCCTTTATTCCACTCTTCGAACACTTTACCAATTTCGTCTGCTGGCATGCCAAGCAAGTTTTTCATCAACCAGTAAGCTTCACAAATGAGTTGCATGTCGATATATTCAATACCGTTGTGCACCATTTTTACGTAGTGACCAGCACCGTCTGGGCCGATGTATTCAGCACATGAGAAGCCGCCAACAACTGGCTTGCCAGGCTTGCCGCCTTCCATTGGCTCACCAGTCACTGAATCAACCTTAGCAGCGATATCGCGCCAAATTGGCTCTAGGCTAGCCCATGCTTTACGAGTGCCTGATGGCATCAGTGATGGACCAAAACGAGCGCCTGTTTCACCGCCAGATACACCTGAACCAATAAACTCAATACCTTTTGCTGACAGCTCTTTTTCACGACGAATAGTATCTGTCCACAGTGAGTTGCCACCGTCAATAATAATGTCACCCTGCTCTAAGAACGGCAATAACGCATTAATTGTTACGTCAGTCGCACTTCCTGCTTTGACTAATAAAACAATTTTACGTGGGCGTTTAATGCTGAGAACAAAAGAAGCTAAATCAGCATGGCCTACAACGTTTTCATGTGATGGCTCATTCTTTTTACACTCTTCAATAAAATTGAGCATTTTTTTAGGGTCACGGTTGTAAACCGCAATGGTGTAGCCGTGGTCGGCAATATTAAGGGCTAGGTTTTGCCCCATCACAGCTAGGCCAACAAGGCCGATATCAGCATTCTTAGTAGTCATTTATCTTCTCTTTTGGAGTTGTTTAATGGAAAAGGTTTTTTGTAGGCAAGATTATAGAATCTTTTAGCTCATTTAATTGCTAAAAAATGTAATTGATAAAAATTAATTTCATTCCAAAACTTAAATTCAAGCAAAAATACTCTTAAACATCTTAATCATTCTAGATGGCCACTTCTACCGGTCGAGTAACCTTGTGGAATATCGCCCTGCCACTCATCACAATCTACACAACGATGATCATGCATCGTTAGGCACAACATGAGTTGCTCCCCTCCACAGTGCTTGCAATGAGTAGGGGATGAAACAGGGTTTTTATGATGAGCCTCATGGTGCTCTGTGGCGACTTTTGCACCACCTAAACCGTATTTATTGTCCATGACTCCATCCTCTTGAAATCAGCATGAGTGTATAAAGTTACGCCTTTTTCTAAGCCTCAGCAATACCTTTAGACACTAGTTTTTGTACCACCAAGCTACCCACCATGTCACCCTCAACATTTACAGTAGTTCGCAATGTATCAAGGACTCGATCTATAGGTAATAAAATTGCAATTGCTTCGGCAGGCAAGCCTACTGACTGTAGCACTAACACCATAGTCACCATGCCCGCACTTGGAATTCCTGGCGCACCCATGGCTGCAATCATGGCTGTTATAAATACGATTAATTGCTGTGCAAAACTCAGCTCTATTCCAACTAGATTGGCCACAAACAAAGCTGCCGCTGCCTCATATAGCGCGGTACCATCCATGTTAATGGTGGCTCCCAACGGAATAACAAAACCCGCAATTTCAGGTTTAACCTGTAAATTATTCGACACGCAGCGCAGAGTTACAGGTAACGTGGCTGAACTAGAACTGGTAGCAAAAGCCGTAATTAAAGCATCACGTGCACCTCGCCAAAACCATAATGGCGTCTTTCCTGTCACCAAATACAAAATAAGCGGTAACACTACAACCCCATGCAACAACAGCGTACCTATCACTACTGCCACAAATTTAAGTAAGGTATTAAGCATTGCGGCATCTTGCACGGCAACTAGCTTAATCAACAACGCCATAATGCCTAATGGAGCAAGTTGCATTATCCAAGTCACAATCATCATCGTGATCTCAAAAACCTCTTCTAACAGTATGCGAATATGATTAAACCGTGCACCACCAAAAACTAATGCAACACCTAGTATTAGCGCAAACATCACTACCGCCAATACATTCCCTTGTGCCAATGCGGCAAATGGATTGACGAACAAACCATGTAAAAACTCCGCAACAAACTCTGGCAGAGGCAATTGCTTTGCCTCAAAATTCTGCATGGCATGATCAAACATGGTCAAATGCAAACCACTACCTGGCTTAAAGTAATTACCCGCCATAAGAGCAAGAGTAATGGCTATACCCATGCTGCTCACAAAAAACAATAGTGTTGTTATCCAAACCCTATGCATTTGTTGTTGCTGGCGTAAATTGGCAATACCTACCGATATTGAACAAAATACCAGTGGTATCAAAATCATCTTGAGCAAGTCAATGAACAGCGTGCCTACCAAACCAGCTGCATATAGACTAGTTTGAGTCACACTGCTTTCTGCACCTAACGCATGTAAATATAAGCCACCAGCAACGCCCAATATCGCACCGAGCAATATTTGAACATTAAGACTAGGTAGCTTCATGACTAGCTTACTTTTGTAGCTTTCGGTTTAGCTGTTTTTGCTTTAACCGGCTTATCCACTTTAGGTTTAACCACCTTTTTAGGTGCAGCTTTTCTAGCTTCTTTCTTAGGTGCTACAGCTTCAGACTTGGCGGTTTCTTCAAGCAATTCAACTTCTGCTACCGAGCTCTCTTCAACTTTTTCTGGCGGCACACTGGCAGACTGCCTCTCAAAAACTGCCGCAAAAAAGCCATCCGTTTGATGCAAATGTGGCAGTAATTTTAAATAGTCGCCTGTATCTAAATGAATTTGCTGTTGACGTAAAATCTCTGCAGCATTCAATAGTTTGAAATCCGGATGTGTCGCCAAAAAGCTTTCTGCAATTCGCTCATTTTCATCACTTAGCAAGCTACAAGTCGCGTAGATTAAACGCCCACCCTCTTTAGTAAGGCGTGCGGCACGCGCCAAAATATTGGTTTGTTTAACGTTCAGCTCAGCAACATCTTGTGGGGTTTGACGCCATTTAAGGTCTGGATTCCGGCGTAAAGTGCCTAAACCACTACAAGGCGCATCAACCAACACACGATCAAACTTGCCATTTAAACGTTTCAGTTTAGGGTCAGTTTCACTACTAATCACTTGCGCATTTAAATTAGACAAACCTGAGCGTTTTAAACGCTGACCTAAATTGTGTAAACGTTTTTCAGATACATCAAACGCATACAGTCGACCGGTATTACGCATTAATGCGCCCATGGCTAGGGTTTTACCGCCCGCACCAGCACAAAAATCTGCAACCATCATGCCACGCTTTGGGGCAACCAAATGCGCCAGTAGCTGACTGCCTTCATCTTGTACCTCAATCTTACCTTCGGTGAAAAGTACGTGACGACCAATATTCATTCGATTAGGCATACGGATGCCGATGGGTGAATATGGCGTAGCCGCAATGTTGGATTCGCCCGAAGTGTTTTCGGCAATAAATTTTGCCATGACTTCATCACGGTTGCCTTTAATCGTATTCACTCGCAAATCAAGCGTGGCCTGCTCATGCATGCTACGTGCGATAGTTAAAGCCTCGGCCTCACCATATTGCGCCACTAATTTATCCCACAGCCAATCACGCACATCGGCGTGCACAGCTAGCGGCAAATTATCTGTCGATTTGGCTTTAATCACATGCGCCCATTCTTTTTGTTGTTCGTTCAGAACAGACTCCATCTCCCGAATACTTTTGCCCTGCACACGTAACAACCAAGCCAAAATTAACTTACGCGCATCGTCAGGATCACCCTCTTCATTCGCGGTAACCGTACTTAAGAAACGCAAACGACGCAAAACACCATAAACACTTTCAGCAATGAATGCGCGGTCTTTTGTTCCCATGTCACGATTGTTGCGAAAGAATTCACTCAACTTTGCATCAGCAGGACTATTAAACTCAAGCAAATTAGATAGAACGACTGCGGCCTGTCGTATTAAATTAGGCGTCATATGGATATTCTCTTTAGGTTATTTTGTAGCAATTTTTGATGTCAATTTTAGAAATGACATCTATTCATTTGGTGAAACGGGGCGCTCAGTTTTCAAGCTTGTCACCAAAAGCTCATAAACTCTGCCATCTTTTTCTGTTTTGCGTATTTTAACAGGTACGTACTGATAATCTAAGGCAAGCCACAATTCTGTTTTCTCGTCGCCTTCATCTGTACGACGTATGAGGTGAATAGTGGATAAATTACCCAGCTTTGTCGTGATAATTTCTTCACCTTCAAAGCCGTAATCATAAGCAACCAGCTTTTTGCCATTGGTAATGCTGAGATGCATATTCTCTAAAGGGGGTACAAACATAAATTGATACATAAAGCTTAATAAATCTTGTGTACCGTCCAACAGTTCAACTTTACTCACCCCTTTTTCACTGCGTAACTGTAGCTTTCTACTTTCCCAATCAAAGTCTGCACTAAAGGTTTTATTTTTTTTATCGCCAAATTGATATAAATAATGTTGCGGTTGCAAACCTAAACTAGTTAAAAAACCCTCACTGGTTTGAAGTAAATCTGGCATAAACAACGCCAACAATCCCTTGGCTTGTATCAAGCTTTTAAGCCGATATTGCTCACCATTAGATAGCAACTCATAAACCATTTTGGCTTTTCCCGCTGGGCTAGCATCTACTTTTGCATCCAACTCAGTTCGCACATCGAACTCAGTCTCAACATATTGATAAGCATTAGGATTGATAGTAAAACTAGCCTCATCTGGCTGATCTAATTGTGGAGGCTCTACGGTTGGCTCGTTACTTTTTACAGCAATATCATTAGAAGTGGCTTTCGAATCAGCCATCGCCTCTGGAGCGTTAGGAGTTATGGGTTCCTGTTCAACCTCCGGCTCTACTGGCACAGATTGAGATACCGATTCTTTTATTGGGCTAGGTTGAACTGGTTTATTTTCTTCAGTGAGTTTGGGCGGCACACCTGGCTTTATCTCCACCAACTCAGCCTCAATCAGTTGATGATCTTCATTTAAATCGGGCAAACTAAAATCCAGCTTACCTAATAAAAATAGGTGCAGTACAAAAGATAAAATCAGCGCAATTAAAAGTCGCTGAAAAGGGGTGATATGCGCTAACTTTTTCCAGCTATTCCACATGCAATTCAGTAAGTGTTTGCTCGATTTTCGCGCCGCTCTCATCCACCATCATGATCTTCACTGGCAAAAAATAATGATCCGTAGCCAACCACAACTCTTTGCTCTCTGCCTGAGGTTTAGCTTGATCTAATTGCAAATGCAGTGTTTTATACTGAGCACTGCGACCCATCGAGTCCACCACAGTCAAAGATTCTTGGTCAGCATTGACTTTGTAAGAGTATTGATTGAGTTTTTTACCCGTCGTAAGCGTCACAACCACAGTATCTTTAAGTGGCGCAGGTAAAAACATAAATTGATAAGCATAGCTGGCAAGATCTTGTGCACCCGCCGTTAAAGCCACATCGCTGACTTTACCTTTGACCTGCATATGCAAAGTATTCGTTACCCAATCAAAATCTGTAAATAATGATTTTTTTACATTATCTCCTTGGTGTAACTCAAAGTGACTGGGCTTTAAACCTTGCGCTGTAAATTCGCCCGTACTGCTTAACTTACGCTCGCCAAGTAAGGCATAAATACCAATGCCTTTGGTGATACTTTGAATTTTGTAAGTATTACCAGTAAGAACAAATTGCTCTTGCACGTTAGCAAAAGGCTTTGCATTCTTGGTCACCTGATAACTTATTTGGATGATTTTTGGTGGCTTAAATTTAGTCAAGCCTGTAGAAACAAGCGTATTTTCTTGTGCATCTTGCTGCGCCAATGCCATCGAAAAATATACGCAAAAAAACGTTAGGCCAAGCAGCCTTAGAGGTAACAACCTAAAATGAAAGAACACAACACCCCCAACATTACGAACTTCGCTACTTAACGCATCAAGTTCGTTTTAAGATACAAAAAATCGAAGTTATTAGAGGTGTTTAAGTTCTGTAAACAAGCAAAACTAAACAACCACTGTTGGCGCTTCACCTTCAGCCTGCGTACGAACTGCACCAATTTCAAATACAGTTTCACCCGCGTCTTGCAATAATTTCCGTGCTGCCGCAGCATGCTCTTTAGCCACTATCACTGCCATGCCGATACCGCAATTGAATGTTTTATACATTTCAAGATCAGCCACATTGCCCTGCGCCTGTAACCAAGTAAATAAAGGCGGCATTGTCCAACTACCTTTTTTGATTTCAGCAGTTAAACCTGCCGGCAATACACGCGGAATATTTTCAGTAATACCTCCACCTGTAATATGGGCCATGCCTTTTACTGGTAGCGTAGCAATCAATTGCAACAAAGGTTTTACATAAATACGCGTAGGCGCCATCACAACATCTTTAAATGGCTTGCCGTGGAAATCAGATTCAAAATCAATACCTGATTTTGCAATGAGCTTACGAATCAATGAATAGCCATTTGAGTGTGCACCACTTGAAGCTAAGCCCAACACCACATCACCAGCAGCGATTGTAGTGCCATTGATAATACTTTCTTTATCCACGCAACCCACAGCAAAACCTGCTAGGTCATATTCCCCTGCTGGATACATGCCAGGCATTTCTGCCGTTTCACCACCCACCAAAGCACAACCGGACTGTTCACAACCTGCTGCAATGCCTTTAATCACTTGTGCTGCAGTACCAACTTCTAGTTTCCCACACGCAAAGTAATCGAGAAAGAATAAAGGCTCAGCACCTTGAACCAAAATATCATTTACACTCATAGCAACTAAATCAATGCCCACCGTGTCGTGTTTATTCAACTCAAACGCCAACTTAAGCTTAGTACCCACACCATCTGTGCCAGAAACCAGCACTGGATTTTTGAATTTTTTTGGCATTTCAAACAATGAACCAAAGCCACCTATGCCACCCAAAACCTCAGGGCGCATGGTCCGTTTTGCAAACGGTTTAATTTGCTCAACCAATGCATCTCCTGCCTCAATATCTACACCCGCATCGCGGTAGCTCATGGAGTTTTGTGAGGAATCTTTCAAAGATTTTTCGTTTGAATGTTCAGAATTCAAGATGCGCACTCGCTTTCTACAATATAATTTGCTGCGTTCAGACTAGATATGGACGTTTCACAACGTCTGCTTAATGTGGAATTTTAACTTAAATGACACCAAAACAAGAAAATCTTACAAGCAAATTTACCAATGTCCTGATTGTTGCGGCTACGCTTTTGCTCGTCTATTTATTAAGCCCCATTCTGGCGCCATTTTTTACTGCCGCAATACTTGCTTATATTTGCAACCCGATTGTGAACAAAATAGACGCTTGGCAACTACCTATAGGTAAAAAACATTTTAGCCCTAGCCGCACGGTTGCCACCTTAATCGTAATGCTACTTTTGCTCGCCATCTTGCTCATTTTTACTGTCATTGTGGTTCCTTTACTGCAAAAAGAACTCATGATGATTATCGAACGACTACCTGACTACGTGAATCATTTACTGGAACGCATTAAGCCTTGGCTAATGCAAAATTTTGGTGTTTCCATTGACTTTGAAGCCGCTCAGATTAAAGACATTTTGCTTAACAACTGGAAAACTGCTGGCGGCTTGATAGGTAGTTTTATGCTGACTTTAAGTACGCATGGCGTCACTATTATCGGCTGGCTACTTAACTTACTACTCATTCCAGTTGTACTCTTTTATCTTTTAAGAGACTGGCACGCCTTACTCGCTTCAATAAGCGAGCTAATTCCACGAAAAATGCAGCTAAAAACCAAGCAAATTGCACAAGAGATTGATGCTGTATTGGCTGAGTTCTTACGTGGTCAACTTACAGTCATGGTGTTGATGAGTTTATTTTATGCTATTGGCCTTAAATTAGCGGGTTTAGACTTAGCCTTACCAGTAGGCATCGTATCCGGCATGTTGGGTTTTGTGCCTTATTTAGGGGTGGGCACTGGCATTTTGCTCGCAATCATTTCTGGCCTGCTGGAATTCAATTCTGTTAACCAACTAATACCTGTTTTAGTGGTATTTGGTTTGGGTCAACTGGTCGAGAGCATGTGGCTCACCCCCAGTTTGGTGGGTGACCGTATCGGCCTGCATCCTGTCGCGGTGATTTTTGCACTGCTAGCTGGCGGCCAATTATTTGGCTTTACTGGCGTATTACTGGCACTGCCCGCATCAGCAGCGATTGCGGTCGCGCTTCGCCATTTACGTCATCATTACCTAGATAGCCAGCGCAACCTTAGCTAGTCAATGCAAAAACCACATGAAGCAACTATTACTCGACATTCAGCCACCCGCGACACCCTCGTTTAAAAATTTCGTTGTTGGTCGCAATGCAGAAGCCTTACACAATTTAAAACTAGCCCTCAGCGCAGAATCAGCTGCCATACGCTTTATCTATATATGGGGCGAAACTGGAAGTGGAAAATCACACCTCATTGCGGCCAGCAAGGCTAACGATGCAATCACTGTAGATGATGTTCAATTGCTAGACGATACCGAACAAATACAGCTCTTCAACACTTACAACCAAATACGCGACGATAATTTAAGTGGCACTCAACCAGCAAGAGCACTCATTGTGGCAGGCAACGCGGCACCCACCCATATGGGACTGCGTGATGACCTCGCCACACGACTAGCCTGGGGGCTGACTTATCAGTTACAGCCCCTCACAGATGAAGAAAAAGCTCTAGCATTAGTTAGCCATGCACAAGCACGCGGTATGCGTTTGCCCACTGAAGTTATTGATTATTGCCTACGCTATTTACGCCGAGATCTCCCTACACTCATTGCCACCATTAACGCACTTGATAAGTGGTCACTCACTACAAAAAAACCTATCACAGTGCCTATGCTTCGAAAGTTATTACAATTAAACCTAGAGATTTAAAAAAATATTTCACAAAATCAATCATTAGCATTACTCAAATACTGCACATAAATTTTTTATAAATTAACCACAATTCAGGTAGTTACATTTTTTTACAATTGAGATAAACTCGTGAAAATTTAAAAATGAAAGGCATATTTCATGAAGTGTTCTTGTGGTGTAGACAATCTATCTAGCGCTAAATTTTGTAAAGGTTGTGGTAGTAAAATTGAAACAGGCAATTCAGTTCAGACCGAACAAAAGTCCTGCCCATCATGCCAAGCAAGCTTAAAAGCTGACTCTAAATTCTGTAATAAATGCGGCTATAACTTCACTGAAAAAGCTAAAGAACTGATTGCAGAACCAAACATTGAGCAGACTGTTAACGTCACTCAACCTGTGGCACCCGAAGAGTTGAGCAAAACCTGTGCATCATGCGGTGCCAAGGTAAAAGCAAATGCAAAATTCTGTGGCAGCTGTGGTAAATCACCTGATGCCCCGCCGGTTAATGCTGCTGTTGAACCAGCACCAGTTATATCCAGTGAACCTGTCGAAGAGCCTGTTGTAGCCAATACACCAATTGAAACGCCTCCCGCTAAGAAAAAAACAACTGAAGCTACATTAGCCGAACCTCAGCCTAATACAGTAAAGCCTGTTGTCGCTAGTTCTACTGGTTCAAATAAGAAAATGATAGTCATTTCAGGGGTACTGTTGGCAGTTATTGGTAGCTCAATCGCAGCTTGGTTTGCTTTAAAAGCACCTGAAAAAGTACCTCCCGTTGTTAAAACAGAGAGCACTCCAACGGCCACCATAGAGCCCCAAAATACTACTGCAGAAAGTGTTGTGCAGCCTGTTGGCAATACAGAAAATACAGCTAAACAACCCGCAGAGTCTTCTAATAACCAAACAGTTAAGCAACCTGAAATACCTGCTACCAAAAATGAAGAAGTTAAAAAGGTGGAGCCTGCAAAAACAGAAGTAGCTAAACCAGTAACTCCTAAAAAAACAGTGGTAAAACGTATAAAACCAGAGGCAAAAGACTCATCAGTCGAAAAGCCGGTGCCGCAAAAAACCGAGCCACAGCCTGAACCGCAACAGGCGCCTGTAGCAGAACCAGTACAATCTGAACAACAAGAAACCACAGCGCAAGATGAGCCTAAAAAGAAACGTAAAAAAGGCGTAGGCGGCTTTCTTGAAAAGCTTGGTGAAAGTGTTAAGCAGGGCGCAACGGAAAGCGAATGCACCAGCGCCCAACGTGCTATGAATCAATGTAACTAATGCAGCAAAATCCCGACTTTTAAAAATTTGAAAAAGGATAAACAAATGAAATTAGGTAACCATGGAAATAACGGTGTTCTAGCCTCTACTCTTTTTGGGGTGGGTAAATTTTTCTCAATTGGCTTTGCTGTTATTGCCTTCATTTCTGTATTTGCTTGCATGGCAATGCTACTCAGCACGTATATTGGCGATCATTTCAAGACGCCAAAATTTGAGGCTAATTCTGAAAACTCTCGCTTAATGAGAAAGCTAGGCGATGGCGATGATGAAATGAAGCAACAGGAAGAAAAAGTAAGGCTAAATCAGAAGTATGGCTCAGAACTTCTTGAAATCATCAAAGAAAATAACGTCCCTGAAATCAAGGCAGAAGTCATGATTAATGTCATGCTCAATCTACCTGAGGAAAAGCACTCGAAGTTTGTGAGCGGATGGGATCCATACCTTAAAGATGGTATTGCTTACGTCAAGAGCAAAAATGAAAAACTAGAGAATGTGGGCATGGTGCTAACAGAAGCCTATGTCAATGAATTCGAAAAAGCCATCGCTAATGAGAAACATGGTGAGCAAGAATTACTCATTCAACGTGGCGTGATTGCAGCCACTATGGTTTCTTCAATATTCTTGTTAATTCTGTCAGTAATGTTACCGGTGTTACTAAAAATTGAACGCAACACAAGAGGTACTGTAGGTTTTGAGGTAGTGCCCACACCAAAAACACCTGTTCCACCAGTCAAGCCTGCAACGACCGCAAAAGCACCTATTCCACCCGCTCAATCTTCTCCAGTAGCCTCATTGTCATGCCCGAAATGTAAGGCAACAGTTGCAGAAAATGACGTATTTTGTGAAGGATGTGGTCATCGTTTAAAATAGTGTAGCAAACTATATCAATACATTTAATAATCAAAAAGTTGGAAAATTTTTATGGACGCTCTTTTAAGTTTTATAGGCAGTTTAATCGTGTTTTGTTTTATTGTTGGCATCATCATGGCTGGGGTTGCGCTATGGGGCTACAATACTTTACGTGCATTGTCAGAAAACATTCGTGAAGGCTGGTCAAATATCGGTGTTGTCGGTAAGAAACAAGTTTCTTTGATGAACCAATTGATTGATGTAGTAAAGGGCTATCAAGAGTCTGAGAAGTTGGTCATGCTAAAGGTGTCTGATGACGTGACATCTGCCAACCAATTAGCTCAAATTCATCAGCAATCAACATTGGTGATGTCTGCAGCAGGAGGCATGGCGCAAAAATTCCCAGAACTCAAATCTAATCAGCAATATCAACGTTTAATTGACAGCATGCAAGCGTGTGAAGCTCAGCTTGAATCAGCTCGCCAAAGATACAATGCGTCAGTTAAGAATTACAACGTCACTCGTAGCTCAATCCCTCATGTATTCTATGCTGGAACTTTAGGTTTTAAAAATGCGCCTTATCTTGAGTTTGATGGTGAAACACCAATGCTTGAAGTCGGCAAGATGAAAGACTTTATGAATGATGATGATGGCGAAAGACTCAACAAATTGCTGGGACAAGTCGGTAGCAAAGTACTTGAAGCAGGTAGCAAAGCAGGCACTTTAGCGATTGAGGCGGGTAGCAAAGCAGGTAGTTTAGCCATAGAAGCGGGCAACAAAGCAATCGAGGGTGGCAAACATGTTGCAGAAGTCACTCAAGAAAAAATTAAGCAAAGACAGGAAGCGAAAGCTGCTGAAGCAGCCGAAGAAGCTGCAGCTGAACAACAGGCTGCCGAAGTGGCCGCCGCGGCTGAAAATCAAGCTGCGGAAGAGGCAGTTGTAGCAGAGCCAAGTTGCCCAGCATGCCACGCACCAGTAAGTGCTGATAGTGCTTTTTGCGGCGCATGTGGTACTAAATTACACTAATTTAAACATTTAATGCGTCCATCATGAGATGGGCGCATTATTCTCAACAATCTCCACTCAAGTAGCAACACAGTATATTGTAGCTACGCATCTACGATCCACACCTTAAGCACTATAAAATACATCAGCGTATAAGATAAGTTTTGTATGTAAAATGGCATGTAAAACTTACAGCTAAGTTAGGTTATGATTGCGCTAACTTGAGATTTTCTTACTGAAGCTATTACATCCTCCTTCCAAAAGTTGCCATGATAAGAATCACCGAAATTAAGTTACCTTTAACTAGTGCCACTGATAAAGGTCACTCAGAAAAAGAAATAAGAGCCGCGATTGTTAAAAAACTCGGTATCAATACTGCTGATCTGCTGTCGTTCTCTATTTTCAAGCGTGGCGTGGACGCACGTAAAGCTAATGCGATTCTTTTAGTATATTCATTAGATGTCACTATTAATGGCGAAGCAAAAATACTGGCCAAGCTCGGTAAAGATCCGCACGTTAAACCAACACCTGACACCTCTTACAAATTTGTAGCAGAAGCTCCTGCAAACCTTAAACACAGACCTGTAGTCGTTGGTTTAGGTCCAGCTGGACTATTCGCGGCACTTATTTTGGCGCAATCGGGCTTTAAACCCTTAGTGTTAGAACGCGGTAAAGCCGTGCGTGAACGCACCAAAGACACTTGGAACTTGTGGCGTAAAGGCGTACTTAACCCAGAATCTAACGTGCAATTTGGCGAAGGCGGTGCGGGAACCTTCTCAGATGGCAAACTTTATAGCCAAATCAAAGACCCAAAACACTATGGTCGCAAAGTACTACATGAATTTGTAAAAGCAGGCGCCCCAGAAGAGATCTTATACGTTAGCCATCCACATATTGGCACATTCAGATTAGTGGGCATGGTAGAAGAAATGCGTAATACGATTATTGCGCTGGGCGGTGAAATTCGCTTTCAAAGCAAAGTTGAAGATATTGAAATTAATAATGGTGAAGTACAAGGCGTTATATTGGCAAGCGGTGAACGTATCGCGACCAATCATCTGGTACTCGCCGTTGGCCACAGCGCTCGTGACACGTTTGAAATGATTCATAAACGTGGCGTTTATATTGAAGCTAAGCCATTTTCTATAGGCTTTAGAATTGAACATCCGCAATCACTTATTGATCATGCGCGCCACGGACCCAATGCACAGCACCCTATTTTAGGAGCGGCAGATTACAAGTTGGTTCACCATGCCAGCAATGGGCGTAGCGTATATAGTTTTTGCATGTGTCCAGGCGGCACCGTAGTCGCCGCCGCATCTGAAGAAGGGCGAGTGGTCACTAATGGCATGAGCCAGTATTCACGCAATGAACGCAATGCAAACGCTGGCATTGTAGTCGGCATTACGCCCGAAGTAGACTTCCCTGATGGTCCACTCGCAGGCATGGAATTCCAACGCAAATGGGAAAGCCAAGCCTATAAATTGGGCGGTAGTAACTACCAAGCCCCTGGTCAGCTTGTAGGGGACTTCTTAGCTAATCAAGCTTCTACTCAATTTGGCGAAGTCACGCCTTCTTATACGCCAAGCGTGCATCTCACCAATTTGGATACCGCATTGCCAGAATATGCCATTAGCGCGATTCGAGAAGCCATTCCGCAATTTGCAAAACAAATTAAGGGTTTTGATTTGGCTGATGCCGTACTCACTGGTGTTGAAACGCGAACTTCATCGCCAATTCGTATCAAGCGTAACGATGACGATTTACAAAGCATCAACACCAAAGGTTTATATCCAACTGGTGAGGGTGCTGGCTATGCCGGCGGCATCTTGTCAGCAGGTGTAGATGGTATTAGAGTGGCTGAAGCGGTGGCATTAAGTATAGTCAATCAAGCAACGTTATAAATTGATTGATAAGTACATTTTTATCATTAAGGAGCTGTTATGAAAGCAAATGTTGGTGGTATCGACCGTGTGTTAAGAATTGTAGTTGGACTAACTTTAATTGCTTGGGTGTTGCTTGCTAACGGCCCTATTTGGGCTTGGATTGGTGCAATTATTTTAGCAACAGGCTTAATGAGTTTTTGTGGTGCTTACAGTATTTTTGGCATTAGCACCTGTAAAACTAAACAAGAATAAAAGAAGGCGGTAGAACTTCTACCGCCTTCTTTAGTTTCACCATGTTTTATTTAGCTATTGCCTAATCAAATAATCAAAAGCACCAAGTGAGGCTTTGGCACCCTCACCCATTGCAATAATAATCTGCTTATAAGGCACCGTAGTCACATCCCCCGCAGCAAACACCCCTGGCAATGAAGTTTGACCATGTGTATCCACAACGATTTCATTGAACTTGCTTAGCTCTACGCCGCTAGTTTTTAGCCAATCCGTATTCGGAAGCAGGCCAATTTGCACAAATACACCTTCTAACGGCACGGTATGTAGCGCATCCGTTTCACGGTCTTTATAAATCAGACCATTTACTTTTTCATTCACACCTGTAATCTCAGTCGTCTGAGCATTCACAATGACAGTCACGTTACTCAAGCTATACAATTTGTCTTGAAGTACTGCATCCGCTCGCAATTTGGTGTCGTATTGCAACAAAGTGACATGCGCAACAAAACCAGCTAAATCAATGGCTGCCTCTACGCCAGAGTTACCTCCGCCTACCACAGCAACACGTTTGCCTTTGAATAATGGGCCGTCACAATGTGGGCAGTAAGCCACACCTTTTCCACGATACTCTTTTTCGCCAGGCACATTTAGCTCACGCCAACGCGCGCCAGTGGCCACAATCACGGCTTTACTTTTCAGAGTAGCGCCACTTTCCGTCTTTATTTCAATTAACCCACTTTTTGTATCTGCTGGAACATGAAGTGACTGCGCACGTTGTAAGCGCATCACATCCACACCGTAAGAAATAACGTGCTCCTCAAACGCAGCCACTAGCTTAGGCCCATCTGTTTCTTTAACAGAAATAAAGTTCTCAATCGCCATAGTATCCATGACCTGACCACCAAAGCGCTCTGCAAGTACACCGGTTTTAATACCTTTACGTGCCGCATAGATTGCTGCAGAAGCACCAGCTGGGCCACCGCCAATGACAAGAACATCAAACGGCTCTTTGGCATCCAGTTTCTTAGCTTCGCGCGCTTCAGCACCTTTATCTAACTTAGGTAAAATCTCGTCAAGTTCCATACGACCAGCACCAAACGGCTCACCATTTAGATAAGTAGTTGGCACAGACATAATATCCTTAGCTTTAACCTCATCTTGGTATAAGGCGCCGTCTATCATCACATGCGTAATGTTGGGATTAATGACTGCCATCATATTGAACGCTTGCACAACGTCTGGGCAGTTATGGCAACTCAGTGAAATGTATGTCTCAAAATGGAAGCTGCCTTCAATTGCCGCTATTTGTGCAATTTTCTCGGCCTCTAATTTCATTGGGTGACCGCCCGTGTGCAAGAGTGCCAGCACTAAAGAAGTAAATTCATGACCCATTGGAATACCAGCAAAACGAACACCCACAGACTTATGAGCTTCGGTATGTGTTCCGCCACGTTGTACTGCAAATGAAGGCTTACGCGCATGGTCTTCTACAGTCAACGTAATCTTGTCTGACATGCTCGCAATTTCTTCCAGCAACTCATGCATTTCTTTTGCTGCAGGCGTATCGTTTATTGACTCAGCCAAGACAATAGGCTCACGCAACATCTGCAAATAGGTTTGCAACTGGGTTTTAATACTGGTTTCTAGTGCCATGATTGCTCTCTTTATTAACTTCAACTCGAAAATAAAAGGCATTATCTTTTGAATAATGCCTCTGCTTTTGCTGCGCTAAGAGATGTTTGCTCGTTAGCGCAGTATTACCTCAAAACAATAATTAAATCTTGCCTACCAAATCTAGAGATGGTGTTAATGTTTTAGCACCTTCTTGCCATTTCGCTGGGCAAACTTGACCTGGGTTAGACGCAGTGAACTGCGCTGCTTTTAGCTTGCGTAGCGTTTCTTTAACATCACGTGCAATTTCGTTGCTGTGAATTTCTAGTGTTTTAATCACACCTTCTGGATTAATCACAAAAGTGCCACGTAATGCCAAACCTTCTTCATCAATATGCACGTCAAAAGCGCGTGTTAATTGGTGTGTTGGGTCGCCAACTAATGGGAATTTCGCTTTACCCACAGCTGGAGAAGTTTCGTGCCAAACTTTATGTGAGAAATGTGTATCAGTTGTTACGATGTACACTTCTGCACCTGCTTTTTGGAATTCTGCGTAGTTGTCTGCAGCATCTTCAACTTCTGTAGGGCAGTTAAATGTGAATGCAGCTGGCATAAAAATCACCACAGACCATTTACCTTTAAGGCTTGCATCAGTGACTTCAATGAATTTACCGTTATGAAAAGCCTGTGCTTTGAATGGTTGTACTTGTGTATTAATTAATGACATTGTGTTTCTCCTTGTTAAATTTATTTGTAATTAAGAATAGTGTTTTCATGCACTGTTAATTTCTAGGATTGAATTATAAAGAGCGACTTTCAATAAATCCAATATATCATTTTAATAGCATTGATATATTAAACTTATTGTTGTTAGTTGATTAGCCTTGGGTAACCACAATATCTTGCGTGGCTGTTGCTCCCAAATTGTCATGCCAAGTCACTGAAATAACATCGCCCAATTTGGCATTTTTTAATCGAAACGTCAGATAAGGATTTTTAGAGATCGCCGTGCCCCACTGCGCCTCTAAAACAACATGTCCATTCAAAGTGGCAGTAATCAACTGCACAAAATGCGCTGCTATTAACTGCCCTGCATCATCTTTTTTACGTCCCGTTTCCATAGGGTGACTCATGAGCACTTTTACTTCAGTAAAATCACCCTTAAGTTGCGCACGCATTTTCATGTTGTCTGCCATATCAACCACACCCATTTTCTAACACAACGACATTTTTTGAATTTGCAAAGTAACGATTACCCGCCTTAACTACTGCTTTTACATCCGAAGTTTCCGCCATTTTAATTCGCGTCACAACAAAAGCTTCGGCGCCATGACTAAACTTAAATAGTGCAATTAAAGGGGTAGGATTGTTCTCTACCAATATCGTGATGGACTCTGTATTAGGAATATTGCTTTTAATCTCCACCTGCACGATAGCCCCATTTTCAGCACGGTCTGGCGCAATAATCTGAATATCATGACTTACGGTTTCATTGCTGATATTTAAATTTTTACTGGCATCGCCCAGTTTCTCAGCTTCAAATGCCGCTTTGTTCCAAGCCGCTGCCAGCGCCTGCATAGGAGCAAGAATGGCAAAGCTGAACAAGCCTAACAAAAAATTTCTACGCTGCATGTTTAATCCTCACTCAACTTACCTTTCATCTCATTGCCAAAAGCTAGCTTTCTTTTCTTCACCCATCATCACGCGCAACTGCTTTAAACGCGCCTCTACAATCGAAGTTTGATAAAAATCACCATCCGTGGCCTTTACAGCCAAATCCATTTGCTCGATAGCCCGCTTCAAATCATAGCGTCGGTAATAGGCTTCACCCTGTGCCTGATGGCTCAGCAACAGCTTATTTTGCATAGCATAAGCACGCGCCATGATGTCATATAAATAAGGATCATCAGGATATAAACCCTGCTTAAGTTTGAGTACTTTTAAAGCATTATCGGCCTGTTTAATCGCCAAAAAATGCTCGGCATATCCATAAATCAAAGCACGATTGTCTGGAAACATTCTTAAAGCAGCCGCATATTGCTCTGCTGCTTGCCGTGGATTATTTTCAGCCACCTTTAACCGCGCACTTAAGTTTTCGATCATGGCATGTGGCGGTGCATTCTTTTTTAACCAGTCAATTTCTTTTCCGGCCTGCACAAGCGCATTTTTTCTTAAAAACGCCACTGCCAAACCATAATGCTCTGCCGCCAAATTGGTATATCGATGCTCACGTATATTTTGCTCAAACACATTAATCACCGACTGCACATCACCTGTAGTGGCACGCAGTTTAGTTTGCACATACTGGAACTCCACACTATCCGTTACTTGTCGGTACGGCATTTGCTCTACACGATTAGCTACATCTGCAATACGCTCGCTTGTAAGTGGGTGAGTGCGCAAGAAACTTGGCGCACTCCCTTCAGAAAAGCGCGACCCACGTTGCAATGTCGTAAAAAAAGCGGGCATAGCACGCGCATCAAAACCACCATTATTCAGTATCTGCAAGCCCACACGATCTGCTTCACGCTCATGCTCACGCGTGTAATCCAATTGGTTCTGCACACCAATTGCAGAGGCAGTAGTCAAAGCGCCGCTAGCCAACTGCGGATTAGATCTTGCCACTAACAACGCCAATGCAACACCCGCAATATTCTTGAATGTATCGTACTTCTGCGATGCTATCATGCGCGCCAAATGGCGTTGCGTCACGTGACCAATTTCATGCCCCAGCACACTTGCCAATTCAGATTCACTATTCGCCGCTAGCAACAAACCTGTATGCACACCAATAACACCGCCCGGCATCGCAAAGGCGTTGATAGTCGGATCCTGAACCACAAAAAAGTTAAATTTCTGACGGTTATCTGGCCCGTTGGCTACCAACCTAGAACCCAAGGCCTGCAAATAATCCGAAACCTCAGCATCGTGTAGCACGCTATCACTAACTGCAACTTCACGTAAAATCTGCTCAGCAATCACCTGCTCTTGCAAAGGCGATAACACTGTTGCCGAAGCATCGCCCAATTCAGGCAAATCGTCAGCAATGGCAGAAGAAATTTGCCACATCACAACAATTGCCACAAAAGGCACTCGGAGCAAAGCCAAAAATTTCATCAATCTATTTAATTTCACATCTAATTTCATTGTTACTATGATAACTTCTACTGTATTCCGTTCATGATAAATCTTACATTAATTCAGACCTATACTATGAATCAATCAAACCATATACCTGAAAACACGCTGACGCACTTTGATAATAGTGGACAAGCCCACATGGTTGATGTTGGCAGTAAATCTGAAACACATCGCATCGCCACCGCAAGCGGCAGTATATTGATGTTACCAGCCACGCTAAAGCTTATCCAACAAGGCAACACAAAAAAAGGAGATGTGTTAGGGATTGCGCGAATTGCAGCTATACAAGCCAGCAAAAGAACGGCTGATTTAATCCCACTATGCCACCCTATTGCACTGACTCGGGTTGCTGTAGATTTCGCGATTGATGAAATAAAGAACAGCATAACCTGCACTGTAACCACTGAAACTTACGGAAAAACAGGTGTCGAGATGGAAGCGCTAACAGCAGTTAGTGTAGGCTTACTTACAATATATGACATGCTAAAAGCCGTTGACCGCGGCATGACCATTAGCGACATTAAACTTCTTGAAAAACATGGTGGCAAG
>CAYQZK010000023.1:0-19914 GCA_964422015.1 uncultured Methylotenera sp. | reverse complement strand
TGAGCGCCTAAATCTCTGGTCGCAGGTTTGAATGTATCGTCAGCAAAAATAATAATTTCATCACCAGCAACGTTGGCTTCAGCATAAGCTTGTGAGCACAGATATAGGCTGCACAGGGTAATGCTAATTAAACGATAGATGAATGTTTTGTGCATAGAACCAAGAGGTGAAATGAAAGGTTGGACAATAAACGCTACGCGTGGAATTTGTACCTATTTATTGTTGCAACATGTTAACGAAGTGTGATGCGCACAGTCAAGTAAATGAGCTGATTGGAATTCATAGCGAATTTTTGTTGAACCTGCTGATATCTTAATGATTAGTAATGGTTTCTTTGCTCTCTTATATATCTAAATACTTCTAAAGGTGTGGCGTTCTTTAATCCAATGGATGTTTGAATCTCATTGGAATGGCAACGTAAAAAAGGGTTGGTAGCAAGTTCTAATTTAATCGTTGATGGGATGCTTGGCTGTTGCATGTGGCGTAATTTTATAGTGCCCTTTAATCTTTCGTTAAGCTCGACATTGTTGGGTTCTAGTGATAATGCGAAGTTAATATTGTGTAAAGTATATTCGTGAGCACAATAAACGCGGGTATCGGCGGGTAATAATGCGAGCTTTTGTAGTGAGTTTAGCATTTGTTCAGCAGTGCCCTCAAAGAGCCTGCCGCAACCAGCGCCAAATAGAGTGTCGCCACAAAATAGCACTGGATTCATTAGGTTAGTGTTTGAATAAAAAGCAATATGCCCTAATGTGTGTCCTGGTAAATCAATAATGTTGAATTGAAGATTGAATTCAGGGAGATAAACAATACTGCCTTCATCGATAGGTGTGTGATTGAAGTCATAATGCTCCTGTTTTGGAGTAAACGCTTTGCTATTTGGGTAGGCTGAAAGCAACGATTCAACGCCGTCAATATGGTCGTGGTGATGGTGTGTTATTAAAATATGGCGTAATTTAAGGTTAAGGCGACTCAATGTTTCGATCACTACGTTGGCGTCGCCAGGATCTACGACAGCGGCTGAGTCATTGTTGTGAATTAGCCAGATGTAGTTATCCTTAAAAGCTGGAATGGGTATAATTTTTAAATCATGTGGCTGATTAGCTATCATTGTTATGTGGCTATAAATCAATTTAGATTAGAGTGTATATGAATTCTGAGCAATTGTTTGATGAGCAGGCTAAGTGGTTGAACTCTACCGCAGGTAGGTATCTGCAAAATAAGGAGCAAGCGCTATTTGATCAAGCAATTGTTGATGTTTTTGGGTTTAATGCCTTGCAAATGGGCTTTTCACAACTAGATTTATTGCGAAACTCGAGGATTCCTAACCGATATTTGGCCATGGATGCCTGCTCAGATGCTGCTCGTCATCAGATTTGTTGTTGTGATGATTTCTTACCTTTTGCTGAACAGAGTTTAGATCTTTTACTATTGCCTCATCGATTAGAGTTTAGTTCGCGACCTCATCAGACTTTGCGTGAGGCGGAAAGAGTATTAATTCATGAAGGATACTTGATTATTTCAGGTTTTAATCCATTGAGTACGTGGGGTTTGGCTATGAGATTGAGTCGATCAGGTGCATATCCTTGGAGCGGTAACTTTATTGGATTGGCGCGCATGAAAGACTGGCTTACTCTATTGGGATTTGAAATAGTTTCAATGCAAACGTCTTGTTCTATTCCACCTTTTGAAAAGCAACTTTGGCACAAGAACTTTTCATTTATGGATAAGTTGGAAGCTTCTGTATTTTGTGGTGTTTATTTTATTGTAGCTAAAAAAAGAGTTGCTGGAATGACGCCACTTAAGCCACTTTGGAGTGGGTCGTCTTTAAAAGCTGGTTTAGTTGCTCGACCAACACAAAAAGATGTGTCACCACATTCGTTTATTGATGATTAAACCAAGGGTTTAAACTTTATTTAGTAAAAATATGCAGTAGACTGAAGGTGAATAACTAGAAGTTTGGTTTATAATTGAAATTATTGAGGTTGTAGTGATTTCTCTTTTTTTATCTAGAGAAGATTAAAGCCTTCAGTAAATAATGAATAATAAAATTTTGTAATTAGTTTTTGACTAATTAGCTTGGGCGGGCAAGTGCTAGAAAATTACTTTCCAATATTGTTGTTTATTTTAGTCGGGTTGGCCGTCGGTGTTGCTCCACTCGCGCTAGGTAAGCTTGTTTCTCCAAACAGGCCAGACGCGGCAAAAAACTCCCCCTATGAATGTGGTTTTGAGGCATTCGAAGATGCGCGTATGAAGTTTGATGTGCGTTACTATCTTGTGGCTATTCTATTTATTTTGTTCGATTTGGAAATTGCATTTCTGTTTCCATGGGCAATTGTCATTCAAGAAATTGGTATGTTTGGATTTCTTGCTATGATGGTGTTTTTGGGTGTGCTTGTTATTGGCTTCATTTATGAATGGATGAAGGGCGCCTTAGAGTGGGATTGATGGTAATGGAATTGAGCGCATCATGAGTATTGAAGGTATTTTAGAAAAAGGTTTTGTTACCACAACCTTAGATACGGTGATTAACTACACTCGTACGGGTTCATTGTGGCCCATGACCTTTGGTTTGGCTTGTTGTGCTGTTGAAATGATGCATGCAGGTGCTTCGCGTTATGATTTGGATCGTTTTGGCATTGTGTTTCGCCCAAGTCCACGCCAATCAGATGTGATGATTGTGGCAGGGACATTGGTTAATAAAATGGCTCCTGCTTTGCGTAAGGTCTATGATCAGATGGCTGAGCCGCGTTGGGTGATCTCTATGGGTTCCTGTGCTAACGGTGGTGGTTATTATCACTATTCTTATGCGGTTGTGCGTGGCTGTGATCGGATTGTGCCTGTTGATGTTTATGTGCCGGGTTGCCCTCCTACTGCAGAGGCGCTTCTGTATGGCATTATTCAGTTGCAAAATAAAATCAAACGTACAAATACTATTGCCCGTTAATTGAGTCAAATTACAATAAAAAACTATGTCCGTTAAATTAAATCAATTGGTAAGTAATTTGCAGGCTGCTTTGGGTGAAAAAATTACCAAGCAAGTTGTTGCATTGGGTGAAGTGACAATTGAGTGTGCTGCTTCAGATTATTTGGCAGTGTGTAATGTGTTGCGAGATGATGCAAATTTAAAGTTTGAACAATTAATTGATTTGTGTGGTGTTGACTACCAAGAATATGCTGATGGTGGTTATGTTGGTTTGCGTTATGCCGTAGTTAGTCATTTCTTGTCGGTCACTTTAAATCAGCGTTTGCGCTTACGCGTATTTGCGCAGGATGATGAGTTTCCTGTTTTACCAACACTGGTGGACATTTGGCCGGTAGCGAATTGGTTTGAGCGCGAAGCGTTCGATCTTTATGGCATTATGTTTGAGAATCATCCAGATTTGCGTCGGTTGTTAACTGATTATGGTTTTGTAGGCCACCCATTCCGTAAAGATTTCCCTATGATTGGTTCTGTTGAAATGCGTTATGACCCAGAGCAGAAGCGTGTAATTTATCAGCCGGTTTCTATTGAGTTGCGCAACAATGTTCCGCGCGTAGTGCGTAAAGAGGGCTTCCATCATGGCTGAGATTCGTAATTACACCATGAACTTTGGTCCGCAGCACCCTGCAGCGCATGGTGTGTTGCGGTTGGTATTGGAGTTGGATGGTGAAGTGATTCAGCGTGCAGATCCGCATATTGGTTTGTTGCACCGTGGCACTGAGAAGTTGGCTGAAAATCGCACTTATTTGTTATCTGTACCCTATATGGACAGGTTGGATTACGTGTCGATGATGTCTAATGAGCATGCTTATGTAATGGCAATCGAGAAGATGATGGGTGTTGATGTGCCTATCCGTGCTCAATATATACGCGTAATGTTTGATGAAATTACGCGTGTACTGAATCATTTGTTATGGCTTGGTGCGCATGCGCTAGACGTGGGTGCTATGACGGTGTTCTTGTATGCGTTCCGCGAGCGTGAAGATTTGTTTGATTGCTATGAAGCCGTTTCAGGTGCTCGTATGCATGCGGCTTACTATCGTCCTGGCGGCGTTTATCGTGATTTGCCAGCGCAGATGCCTCAATACGAAGTTTCGCCTTTACGAAATGCTAAAACGGTTAAAGCGCAAAACGAGAATCGTCAGGGTTCGTTGTTGGATTTTATTGAAGATTTCACCAATCGATTTCCTAAATATATTGATGAATATGAAACCCTGCTAACAGATAACCGTATTTGGAAGCAGCGTACAGTTGGTGTGGGAGTTGTTACACCGGAGCGTGCACTGGCGCTTGGTATGACTGGCCCAATGTTGCGTGGTTCTGGCATCGCTTGGGATCTGCGAAAAACGCAGCCATATGAAGTCTATGCTAATTTAGATTTTGATATTCCAGTTGGCGTGAATGGTGATTGTTACGATCGTTATTTAGTGCGTATGGAAGAGTTTAGGCAGTCTAATCGTATTATTAAGCAGTGCGTTGATTGGTTACGTAACAATCCAGGCCCAGTCATTAGTAGTGACAATAAAGTGGCGCCACCAAACCGTGAAGGCATGAAAACCAACATGGAAGATTTGATTCACCACTTTAAATTGTTTACAGAAGGCTTTCATGTGCCAGCAGGTGAGGCTTATGCTGCTGTTGAGCACCCTAAAGGTGAGTTTGGTATTTACATGATTTCAGATGGAGCGAATAAGCCTTATCGATTAAAAATTCGTGCGCCAGGCTTCCCTCACTTAGCTGCTTTAGATGAAATGACTAAGGGGCATATGATCGCTGATTTGGTGGCGATTATTGGTACTCAAGACATCGTTTTTGGCGAGATAGACCGTTAATCGGTCTGACAGATAAATAGGTCTGAATAGATAAATAAAATGTTAAGTCCAGAATCAATCAATAAAATAGATTACGAGCTGACGAAGTATCCAGCTGATCAGCGACAAGCTGCGGTGATGAGTGCTTTGCGCATTGTGCAAACAGAACGTGGTTGGCTTTCAAAAGAAAGTATTACTGAAGTAGCCCAATATTTGGGAATGCCTGAAATTGCTGCGTTAGAAGTAGCTACTTTCTACAATATGTATGATTTGTCGCCAGTTGGAAAATACAAGATTACTGTTTGCACTAATATTTCTTGCATGTTGCGCGATAGCGATGAAATTGTTAATCATCTTAAAGCGAAATTAGGTGTTGGATTTAATGAGATTACACCTGATGGTAAGTTTTGTCTAAAAGAAGGCGAGTGCATGGGCTGTTGTGGTGGCGCGCCTTTAATGCATATTAACAATACGCAGATGCATGAGTTTTTAACTGTTGAGAAAGTGGATGCAATTTTGGGAGAGTTGGAATAATGGCTACCCAAAGTGTTAAACCTGTAATGACTGATTTAACGGGTCAAACTTTAGTTTGCTTGCGAACGCTGACGGAAGAAAACCCAGCGTCTCTAGAGACTTATATCAAACTGGGTGGTTACGCCGCGCTTAAGCGTATCGTGACAGAAAAAACTAAAGCGACTGAAATTATTACGCAAGTTAAAAACTCAGGTTTGCGCGGTCGTGGCGGTGCAGGCTTTCCTACGGGCTTAAAGTGGAGCTTTATGCCACGTTACTTTGACGGCGTAAAGTATTTGGTATGCAACACTGATGAGGGTGAGCCTGGTACATTCAAAGATCGCGATATTATTCGTTACAACCCACATCAGTTGATAGAAGGTATGGCTATTGCTGCTTACACATTGGGAGCGCGTGTAGGGTATAACTATATTCATGGCGAAATTTGGCAAGATTTTGAAAAGTTTGAAGCTGCTTTACATGAAGCTAAAGCGGCTGGTTATTTAGGTGAAAATCTTTTTGGAACCAACTTTAGTTTTGATCTTTATGCGGTGCATGGTTATGGCGCTTATATTTGTGGTGAAGAAACTGCTTTAATAGAATCGATTGAAGGTAAAAAAGGTCAGCCACGCTTTAAGCCTCCTTTTCCAGCAAGTTATGGTGTGTTCGGTAAGCCCACTAATGTAAATAATACTGAGAGCTATACCAGTATTCCGTGGATTATTCAAAACGGTGGTGAGGCATTTGCATCATTGGGTGTGGCGAATTCTGGCGGTACGAAACTTTTTTCAATCTCAGGTCACGTTGAGAAGCCAGGCAATTATGAAGTGAGAATGGGTACGCCATTTAGTGAATTGCTCGCAATGACTGGCGGCGTTTGGAAAGGCCGTAAGTTAAAGGCTGTTATTCCTGGGGGTCCTTCTACTGCAGTGTTACCAGCAGCTGCAATTGAGGCTGCAACAATGGATTATGATGGGCTAAGTAAAGCTAGATCTAGTCTTGGTGCAGGTTCGATGATTGTGATGGATGATACAACCTGTATGGTAAAGACATTGCATCGTTTATCTTATTTTTTCTACGAAGAGAGTTGTGGGCAATGTACTCCTTGCCGTGAAGGTACCGGATGGGTTTATCGTATACTCGACCGTATTGTTAACGGTAAAGGCAAGATGGAAGACTTGGATTTGCTTACATCAGTTAGTAATAATATTGCGGGGCGTACTATTTGTGCGCTTGGTGAGGCTGCGGCAACACCGGTATTAAGTTTCATTAAACATTTTAGACCAGAGTTTGAATATTATATTCAGCATGGCAAGAGCATGGTGGAAGATCAATAATGCTGAATATTGAAATAGATGGTAAAGCACTAGAAGTCGAATATGGCAGCATGATTATCGAAGCTGCTGATAAAGCTGGCATTGCTATTCCACGTTTTTGCTATCACCACAAACTATCTGTTGCGGCAAGTTGCCGCATGTGTCTGGTTCAGGTAGAAAAATTTAATAAACCATTACCGGCATGTGCTACCCCAGTTGCTGATGGGATGAAAATATTTACGCGCTCTAAATCAGCGATTGAAGCGCAGCAGAGTGTAATGGAGTTTTTGCTTATAAATCACCCATTAGATTGCCCAATATGTGATCAGGGTGGTGAGTGTGAACTCCAAGATATTGCAGTGGCTTATGGCGCTAATGGCTCACGCTATACCGAAGAAAAACGTATTGTTTTTAACAAAAATATCGGGCCTTTAGTAAGTACTGATATGACGAGATGCATTCAATGTACGCGTTGTGTACGCTTCTTGCAGGAAGTGGGCGGTATTATGGAGCTCGGCATGGTAGGCCGTGGCGAACATGCTGAGATTTCGGCTTATGTAGATAAGAGTGTTAATTCAGAGCTCAGTGGAAATATTATTGATTTATGTCCAGTAGGTGCTCTCACCAGCAAACCGTTTAGATATTCTGCTCGTAGCTGGGAATTGACGCGTCGTCCAAGCATTGCTCCTCATGATGGATTAGGTTCACATATTGAAGTGCACGTAAAAGACAATAAAGTGATGCGAGTCTTGCCGCGTGAGAAAGAATCTATCAACGAGTGTTGGTTATCTGATCGTGATCGCTTCTCTTACGAGGGTTTGAATAGTCCTGATCGCCTTAAAGTGCCAATGATTAAACATAAAGGCGAATGGGTTGAAACGGATTGGAAAACTGCTATTGAATTTGCTGCAGGCCAAATCAAAGATATTACCAATGACTACGGTAGTGAGGCGTTAGGTGTTTTAGTTTCACCAAATAGCACGATGGAAGAAGGCTACCTTGCTAAGAAATTAGCTGATGGTTTGAATTGCGGTAATGTAGATTATCGTTTGCGCCAGACTGACTTTAGGTTAGACGGAAAGCGTTTAGGCACACCATGGATGGGTTGCAATATTCAAGATATTGAAGAGTTAGATCGCATTATCTTAATTGGCTCTAACATTCGTAATGAGCATCCATTGTTGGCGCAACGTTTCCGTAAAGCGGTAGCCAATGGGGCAGAGTTATCTATTGTAAGCCCGTTGGATAATGACCCATTAATGGATATTGCGCATAAGGTCATTGTTCGCCCTAATGATATGGTGAACGTATTGGCACAAATTCTTAAGGCAATGTCTGGATTGCAGAGAATTTCTCTATGTCTTCCAGCATCACTTACACATTTGCTCAATGACATTAAAGTTCGACCAAACACACAAAAAATAGCCGAAAGTCTTGCAGGTCATGGTGAAACCTACGATTTGATATCACCAAAAGTGGGTATTTTTATTGGTAATATGGCCTTAAGTGATCCGCGTTTTACTGAAATGTATAGCTTGGCTGAAGCGATAGGTGGTATTTCAGGTGCGAAAGGTGGCATTCTTCCAGCAGCAGCTAACAGCACTGGGATGCATATGATGAATATTATGCCTAGTGGCACAGGTATGCATGCTCGTGCAATGTTAGAACTCCCGCGTAAAGCTTATTTATTAGTCAATGTAGAGCCTGAGTTAGATTGTCAGCATGCAGCATTGGCGAAAGCTGCAATGGAAAGTGCTGAGTGCGTTGTAGCACTTACTGCGTTTAAGTCAAAAGCCTTAGATAATGCAGATATCTTGTTACCAATTGCACCTTTCACTGAAACCTCAGGTACTTATATGAGCATGGAGGGACGCGTGCAAAGTTTTGCTGCTGCCACTAGACCGCTTGGTGAATGCCGCCCTGCATGGAAAGTATTGCGTGTTTTAGCCAACACATTGGGCTTACAAGGATTTGATTTTGAAACTAGTGAACAAGTAAAAAATGCAGTGTTTGGTGGAGAAAAGCCATCGAGCGTTGTTTGGCGTAGTTTGAATAACAACTTGAGAGAGCTAGTTGAGATTGAAGTGAACATTAAGCATGATGGTTTGCAGCGTATAGGTGAAGTTCCGCAATATGCATCTGATCCTATTGTGCGTCGCTCATTGCCATTGCAGAAAACGAAATACAATATTAAACCTATGGCACGTATGTGTGCAGAAGAACTTGAAGCACTTGGTTTGGTTGATGGTGAGCAAGTCTTGGTAAAACAAGACAAGGGTAGCGCAGTGCTTACTGTTCGCCTAGACAATCATGTGGCTATGGGTTGTGTGCGAGTGGCTGCGGCACATGAGGATACTGTAGGTTTAGGTGATTTGATGGGTGAAATTACTGTGGAAAAATTATCTCCAACCACAAATCAATCTAGTCAAACTGTTTCTATGGAAGCTGGTGCCTAATGACTGTTTTCCAACCTCTATTAGATCTTCTAGCCAACATGTTTGGTAGCTACTGGCCTGCGGCTCAGATTACAGGCTGGACATTGATTAAAATTGTTGCCATTGTTGCACCGTTAATGGGAGCCGTTGCATATTTAACGTTAGCCGAGCGTAAGGTTATTGGGTATATGCAAGTGCGTATTGGCCCTAATCGCGTAGGTTATTTTGGTTTATTGCAACCATTGGCGGATGGCATTAAGCTTTTATTCAAGGAAATTATTCTGCCTACGGTTTCAAATAAAGCCTTGTTTTTATTGGGACCTGTTTTAGCTATCGCTCCAGCTTTTGCTGCTTGGGCAGTTGTACCGTTTGATATGAATATGGTGCTTGCTGATATTGATGCTGGTTTGCTTTACATTCTAGCCATGACTTCAGTGGCTGTGTATGGCGTGATTATTGCCGGTTGGGCTTCAAACTCTAAGTATGCTTTTTTGGGTTCTTTACGTTCAGCGGCGCAAATTGTTTCTTATGAAATTGCGATGGGTTTTGCGTTGGTAGGTGTGTTGATGTGTGCAAACTCATTAAATTTAGGCAAGATTGTCATGGGACAGTCTGGTGGGTTTTTGCACTGGTATTTCTTGCCATTATTCCCGTTATTCATAGTGTATTTTATTAGTGCAGTTGCTGAAACGAACCGTGCCCCATTTGATGTGGCTGAGGGCGAATCAGAAATTGTTGCTGGTTTTCACGTAGAGTATTCTGGAATGACATTTGCCATATTTTTCTTAGCAGAGTATGCCAATATGATTTTGGTTTCAATGCTGGCAGCTTTGATGTTCTTAGGTGGCTGGTTGTCTCCAGTGTCATTTATTCCAGATAGTTTTTTATGGTTATTGGCTAAAGTTGGATTCTTATTATTTTTCTTCCTTTGGTTTAGAGCAACGTTCCCTCGCTACAGATATGACCAAATTATGCGCTTAGGCTGGAAGGTGTTTATCCCGATTACGATTGTTTGGATTGTGTTTGTAGGTGGCATGATGCAAACCCCTTGGGCGTATTTGTTTCACTAAAAATTATGTTCAATAAAATTAAAAATACATTATCAAGTTTAATGCTGTTTGAGTTGCTAAAAGGTTTAGCACTCACTGGACGCTACTTTTTTGCACCCAAAATTACAGTGCAGTATCCAGAAGAGAAAACTCCGCAATCTAATCGTTTTCGTGGCTTGCATGCATTACGTCGTTACCCTAATGGCGAAGAGCGCTGTATCGCATGTAAATTGTGTGAGGCAGTATGCCCAGCGATGGCAATCACTATTGAATCTGAACAACGAGAAGATAATACGCGTCGTACAACGCGTTATGACATTGATCTGACAAAATGCATTTTTTGCGGCATGTGTGAAGAGTCGTGTCCAGTTGATTCAATCGTTGAAACGCGTGTATTTGATTATCACGGCGAGCAGCGTGGCGATTTGATTTATACCAAAGAAATGTTGTTGGCGGTTGGTGATAAACATGAGCTACAAATTGCAGCAGATAGAGCCCTAGATAAGTCCTTTAGATAAGCATCATTAAATATAAATACTCAATACTATGACCTTTTTTGGACTACATTTTCAAGACATTGTTTTTTATACGCTGGCTATCATTTTACTGATTGCATCTTTAGGTGTAATCACTACGCGTAATCCAGTGTATGCAGCCTTGTACTTAGTGTTAGCGTTTTTTACAGCGGCAGGGGTTTGGTTGTTGTTGGAAGCCGAGTTTCTAGCTATTACCTTGGTGCTAGTTTACGTTGGTGCTGTGATGGTTCTTTTCCTATTTGTGGTGATGATGCTTGATATTAATTTAGATAAGCTACGAGAAGGTTTTTGGAAAGCATTGCCTGTTGCGCTTCCTGTAGGTGGTTTGATGGCAGTTGAAATGATTATGATTGTTGGAGTGCGTAATTTTGGTGCAGATAAAGTTTTGGCCCCACCTCCTCATGCCGCCGATTACAGCAACACTGCCGCATTAGGGCATGTACTTTATACTGACTATTTACTGCCATTTGAATTAGCTTCAGTGGTGCTGTTAGTTGCAATTGTTGCCGCTATTGCATTGACGTTGCGTGACCGTAAGGAAAGTAAGTCAATGGATCCAGCTAAACAGGTTTTGGTGAAAAAAGCTGACAGACTGCGCATCATAAAAATGGATGCGGTTGTTGAGCCTGTGGTTGAAGAAGCTACACCTGAAATTGATACGTCCAAACAATCAAGGGAGCCTAAATAATGGTCGGCCTTTCCCATTACCTCATGCTTGGTGCATTGCTGTTTGCAATCAGCGTGATTGGCATTTTTTTAAATCGTAAAAACGTGATTATTTTGTTGATGGCGATTGAGCTGATGTTACTAGCCGTTAATCTTAATTTCATCGCCTTTTCGCACTATATGAATGATATTGCTGGTCAAGTGTTTGTGTTTTTTATCTTGACTGTAGCCGCTGCGGAGTCTGCCATTGGTCTAGCTATTTTGGTGGTGTTGTTTAGAAATTTACGCACTATTAATGTTGACGATCTTGATTCACTAAAGGGCTAGAGCTCATTGTATAGAAGCTGAATAGAATAAAAGGATAAGTGTCGATAATGACCATGCAACAAATTTACTTAGCAATTCCATTACTCCCTTTGCTTGCAGCAATTGTGGTAGGTCTATTTGGTAAGCACTTGCCACGTGCAGCGGCGCACATTGTTACTATATTAGGCGTTGGTGCTGCATTTGTTTTATCTGTCATCGTTCTTAATGATGCAATGTCTGGTCGTGTATTTAATGATGCGGTCTATACATGGTTAAAAAGTGGCAATGTGACATTGGAAGTCGGCTTCTTAATTGATCGTCTTTCTGCAATGATGATGGTTGTTGTGACCTTTGTTTCACTAATGGTACATATCTATACCATTGGTTATATGCACGAAGATAAAGGTTACGCGCGTTTCTTCAGCTATATTTCCCTATTTACATTTGCTATGTTGATGTTGGTGATGAGTAATAACTTCATGCAACTGTTTTTTGGTTGGGAAGCAGTGGGTTTGGTTTCTTACTTATTGATTGGCTTTTGGTACACGCGTCCAACAGCTATTTACGCTAATTTAAAAGCGTTTCTAGTTAATCGTGTTGGTGACTTTGGCTTTTTACTTGGTATTGGTTTGGTATTGTTCCACTTTGGCAGTCTAGATTACGCAGCGGTATTTTCTGTTGCGCCGCAAATGGCAGATGTTCAAATTAATTTGATGGGTGACACGTCATGGTCGCTAATGACGGTGACCTGCATTTTGTTATTCATTGGCGCAATGGGTAAGTCTGCGCAAGTTCCATTACACGTTTGGTTGCCAGACTCTATGGAAGGTCCTACTCCTATCTCCGCCTTGATTCACGCAGCTACAATGGTGACGGCAGGTATTTTTATGGTGGCTAGAATGTCACCCTTGTTTGAGTTGTCTTCAACGGCGCTTTCATTTGTGATTGTCATCGGCAGTATCACTGCTTTGTTCATGGGTTTTCTCGGTATTATTCAAAATGATATTAAGCGTGTTGTGGCGTATTCAACACTATCTCAGCTTGGCTATATGACGGTTGCACTCGGTGCATCTGCATATTCAGTGGCTATCTTTCACCTGATGACACATGCCTTCTTCAAAGCATTGTTATTTTTAGGTGCAGGTTCAGTCATCATGGGCATGCATCATGATCAAGATATACGCAATATGGGTAACTTGAAAAAGTACATGCCAGTGACGTGGATTACATCCTTGATTGGCTCTTTAGCGCTGATCGGAACACCATTTTTGTCAGGTTTTTACTCAAAAGACAGTATTATTGAAGCAGCTAAATTTTCTACTGTTGCTGGTAGCGGTTTTGCTTATTTTGCGGTTTTAGCAGGTGTATTTGTAACAGCATTTTACAGCTTCCGTATGTACTTTATGGTGTTCCACGGTAGTGAAAAGTGGCGTGCAGTAAAACATGATGCCCACGGTCATGATGACCATGATCACCATCATGGTTTAGCGCCAACTGATGATCCACACGAACCAGGTTGGGTGATTAAATTACCTCTTATTTTATTAGCAGTTCCGTCTTTATTTATTGGATATATTGCGATAGAACCGATGTTGTATGGTGAGTTTTTCAAAGGTGTTATCTTTGTAGACTCAGAAGCTCATCCAGCGATGCATGGTTTGACACATCATTGGCATACTATATTCCATTCACCTGCAGGTATGGCTTTACATGGATTTATGACGCTGCCGTTTGTGTTGGCTGCTTCAGGTGTGTTTTTGGCTTTGTTCTTCTACATGAAGCGACCAGATATCCCAGCTAAAATCCAAGAAAAATTCGCATTGATTAATCGCGTTCTTGAAAATAAATACGGGTTTGATAGCTTTAATGAGCGTGTTTTTGCTGCGGGCTCACGTCTTATTGGAAATCAACTGTGGCAGATCGGTGACGTTAAAATTATTGATGGTGGTATGGTGAATGGTACCGCCAACTTAATTGGAAAGTTATCTGGTGTGATGCGTAAATTGCAAACAGGTCTAATTTATCACTATGCATTTGCCATGATTATTGGTGTGTTCTTTATGCTGTCAATTTTTAAGTAGAGTAAAAAAAGAAAATGGTTGAATATTTTACCCAGCATATTTTAAGTTTTTCTATCTGGACACCTGTTTTGGCAGGTATCTTGGTTTTGCTTACTGCTAATGATAATAAACCTAGCGCTACACGGTGGTTAGCTTTAGCTGGTAGCGTGATTAGTTTCTTGGTGACTATTCCTCTCTACACGCATTTTAACTATGCAGATGGTGGCTTTCAGTTTCAAGAAGGTTTCAGATGGATTGCTGCATTTAATATCAATTATCATTTGGGTGCTGATGGCATTGCGGTACCTCTTATTTTACTCACTAGTTTCACAACGGTGATTGTTGTTATAGCAGCTTGGGAAGTGATCGAGAAACGTGTCGCGCAATACATGGCTTGTTTTTTGATCATGAGTGGTTTGATGATCGGTGTTTTTAGTGCTTTAGACGCAATTTTATATTATGTGTTTTGGGAGGCAATGTTAATCCCAATGTTCTTGGTGATTGGTATTTGGGGTGGTCCGAATCGTGTTTATGCTACCGTAAAGTTTTTCCTATACACCTTACTTGGCTCACTTTTAATGTTGGTAGCATTTATCTACCTATTTCACAGTACAGGTAGCTTTGAAATTGTTGATTTCTACAAATTACCAATGCCGCTTAATGTACAAGTGTTGATTTTCTTAGCTTTTTTTGCGGCATTTGCAGTAAAAATTCCGATGTGGCCAGTTCATACCTGGTTGCCAGATGCGCACGTGGAGGCACCTACAGGTGGTTCTGTAGTTTTGGCAGCTATTGCATTAAAGCTTGGTGGGTATAGTTTCTTACGTTTTGCTATGCCGATAGCTCCAGATGCCGCACATCATTTGTCTGGTTATATGATCGCATTGTCGCTTATTGCGATTGTTTACATTGCACTTGTGGCTTTAGTGCAAAAAGATATGAAAAAGTTAATTGCTTACTCATCAATTTCACATATGGGCTTTGTAACTCTTGGGTTCTTCATCTTTAATAACCTAGGGTTAGAAGGTGCGATCGTGCAAATGATTTCGCATGGTTTTATCTCTGCTGCAATGTTTTTGGCTGTTGGTGTGCTTTACGACCGTGTTCATAGTCGCCAAATAGAGTCTTATGGTGGCGTTGCCAATACAATGCCAACTTTTGCGGCATTTGCCGTGTTATTTGCAATGGCAAATAGTGGCTTGCCGGGAACATCAGGCTTTGTTGGTGAATTTATGGTGATATTAGGGGCAATACAAGTTAACTTCTGGTATGCATTCTTGGCTTCATTCACTTTGATTTTTGGTGCAGCCTATACGCTATGGATGGTGAAACGCGTGTTTTATGGTGAAATTGCAAATGAGCATGTGGCAGCATTGAAAGATTTGAATAAACGCGAGTTTTTGATTATGGCGATTTTGGCCACTTTGGTTTTAGCCTTAGGTATTTATCCCCAACCACTTACTGATATGACAAACGCAACTGTTACTCAACTTCTTAGCCATCTTGCACAAAGCAAGCTGCCAGCAGGTCTATAAGCCATGGAAAACATACGTTACGATCTTATCTCGGCTTTACCTGAAATCATACTTTTAAGTATGGCTATGGTAGTTCTAGTGGCTGATTTGTTTTTAAAAAAATGTAGTCGAATTGCGATTTATGGCCTATCTCAATTAGGTTTACTCGTTGCTGCCTATGTAACTGTAAGCACTTATACGCCAAGTGTTGGATATGCGTTTACTGGAACATTTGTTGATGACCCAATGGCGGACATCATAAAACTTATGATGTATTTGGGTACGTCTTTTATTTTTGTTTACACTCGTCAATATATTCAGTTGCGTAATATGTTCCGTGGGGAGTTTTATGCTTTAGTCCTCTTTGCGCTAGTCGGCATGATGATTATGGTTTCAGGTCAAAGTATGCTGACGCTTTATGTAGGCTTAGAGTTATTGTCATTAAGTCTGTATGCACTAGTGGCACTTGATCGTGATAATGCGCGTGCTACTGAAGCAGCTATGAAGTACTTTGTATTGGGTGCATTAGCTTCTGGCATGTTGTTGTATGGCATGAGCATGATTTATGGTATGACGGGTAGCCTCAATATCTCTGATATTAATACCGCTTTAATGCATGGAACTAGTAACCATCAAGTGCTTATTTTAGGTTTGGTATTTATTGTTGCTGGCCTAGCATTCAAGTTAGGTGCAGTACCATTCCAAATGTGGGTGCCAGATGTTTATGAGGGTTCACCAACCGCAATGACGATGCTCATTAGCTCTGTACCTAAACTTGCGGCGTTTGCATTTATTATTCGAATTCTCGTTCAAGGTTTGCAAACGTTATTTGTAGATTGGCAGCAGATGCTGATGATCATGGCTGTGTTGTCTATCGTGCTTGGTAACGTTACAGCGATTGCGCAAACCAATTTAAAACGTATGTTGGCTTACTCAACAATTTCACATGTGGGTTTTGTGTTATTTGGTTTAATGAGCGCGAGCATCAATGGATTTATTTCTTCGATGTTTTATATAGTGAGCTACGTAGTGATGACGCTTGCTGGTTTTGGCATGATTCTATTGTTATCTCGCAAAGGCTTTGAAGCAGATAAGTTAGATGATTTGAAGGGTTTAAGTCAACGTAGCCCGTGGCATGCATTTTTAATGCTGATTGTGATGTTCAGTATGGCTGGAGTGCCGCCAACGTTAGGTTTCTACGCAAAATTCACAGTGTTGCAAGCAGCTTTACAGGCAGGATTCTTGTGGTTGGTTGTCTTTGCAGTTCTTATGGCAGTTATAGGCGCATTCTATTATCTACGTGTGATTAAGTTGATGTATTTTGATGAGCCTGCGGATCAATCACCAATACAAGCGCCTATGGATATGCGTGTTGTGTTGAGCTTCAACGCATTAGCATTGTTAGTGCTTGGTCTAATGCCAGAAAGTTTAATGGAAATATGCGCATTCGCAATGTCTAAAAGCCTAAGCTAATGGTAACAGGGCTTAGTACGACATGGTTGCTGTTTGGGCTTACATTCCTTGCTGCTAATTTGCCGTGGTTTTCTAACAAACTGTTCTATGTTGTAACTGTCAAAAAGTCACCTAAGAATCTAGCTTGGTGCCTATTTGAACTGGTTGTTTTGTATTTTTTAGCGGGTGCAGTGGCTTTCTACACTGAGTTTGCTACATTTGGTCAAATAACGCATCAAGACTGGGAGTTTTACGCAATAACTTCATGTCTATTCCTTGTTTTTGCATTTCCTGGATTTGTTTATAAGGTACTTTGGAAGTAAGTTAAAAAAAGCTTGTTTCTTATATCTACTAGATGTCATCTAATTCCACTCTTGATTTGACTGAACACTGCATTTCATCTCAAACACTCGCTTCTGGGGTAATGCTCACAGTTAAATCTGATGAGGTTCTTTTACCTAATGGTAATATTAGTCAGCGTGAATATGTAGAGCATCCAGGTGCTGTATTAATTGTGCCTATATTACCTAATGGCAATTTAATTCTTGAAAAGCAGTTTAGGTACCCTTTGCATCAAGTGTTTATTGAGCTACCTGCCGGAAAAATCGACTTTAATGAAGATGTTCTTGTCACTGGTCAGCGCGAGCTTCTAGAGGAAACTGGTTACACTGCAAAGAAATGGATTAAGCTCGGTGCGCAACATCCGTGTATTGGATACTCTAATGAAATCATCCATATGTACCTGGCAACGGAGTTAGAGGAGGGCATTCATCAGCGTGATGATGACGAGATGCTTGAAGTTTTTGAGGCCAGCCTATCTGAATGTGTCGCTATGATTCAACGTGGTGAAATTACAGATGGTAAGACAATAATTGCGCTCTTAATGGCAGAAAAGTTCTTACATACTGCTTCAATATGACTCAAGTTTTAATTGTGGGCTGTGGAGATTTGGGTGGGGAAGTTGCCAATCAGCTTACGCAATTAGGGATTAAAACAATGGGTGCTAGGCGGAATGCTAGTTCGCTCAATGATTCTAACGTCATTCAAATTGATGTTACTCAACCTGATAGCCTAGAATCTCTTCAATATATTCAACCGCAAATTCTCATTTATTGCGTTGCAGCCAACGGTCAAACTGACGAGCAATATAAAGCACATTATGTGGATGGTTTGAAAAATGTGCTGGCTACGCAAGTGGCTAACACTAAGCTACAGCATGTATTTTTTGTTTCAAGTACACGTGTTTATGGGCAAATAACGAATGTGCTATTAGATGAGTCTGTTGAGGCTATTCCAGCTGATTTTGGTGGTGAAAGATTGCTTGAGGCAGAAAATTTACTTAAGACACTCTCTTGCGGAGCTACCGTTCTCAGACTGTCTGGCATCTATGGTATGAATCGATTGAGAATGATTAACTTAGCTAAGTTACCTAAAAGCTGGCCTTCTCAAAACAGCTGGAGTAACCGTATTCATCGCGATGACGCCGCAGCGTTTATTGTGTTTTTAGTGCGGCAGGTATTTGCAGTCCATCAAATTCAAGATTGCTATATTGTGACTGACTCAGCACCTGCATCTCAGCACGAAGTGCTAACTTGGATTGCGAATCAAATGAAGCAGATTCTTCCTCAGCAAGCGTTAGAGCCTGTTTCAGGGGGTAAGCGTTTGAGCAATCAGCGTCTGCTGGCTACAGGTTTCCGATTGCAATATCCTGATTTCAAAGTAGGTTATCAGTCTATTTTGTCTAGCATTCAGTAAATCGAGTCCAATAATGTTTAATTTAAGATTTTTTGGATTACTCGTTTTATTGATGCAGACCACCCTATATTCAAGCGTAACTGTAGCAGAAGAGTTATTTCCATCTACTTGGCTAGAAGAGGTTAAGCAAGAGGCAATAACTGCTGGTATCTCTGAGTCAACGATTAGATCTACCCTGCAACACGTTCGTTTATTGCCTGAAGTCATTAAGCTTGATCATGCTCAACCTGAGTTTATCAGTCCTTTTTTGGACTATTATCACCAACGTGTTGATCAACTGAAAGTAGTGCAAGGTCGTGAACGGTTATTACGCCATGCAGACTTGTTAAATCAACTTGAAGCACAATATGGCGTAACGCAATCTTTACTAGTCGCGTTGTGGGGCATGGAAACAAACTATGGAAAAAATCAAGGTAATGTGGATACCTTTTCAGCGCTTGCAACATTGGCTTACGATGGTCGGCGAGGAGGATTCTTTCGTAGTCAACTGTTAGATGCAATGCGCATGGTTGATGCAGGGAATGCAACTATAGGGCAGTTACGAGGCTCATGGGCAGGCGCATTCGGACATATGCAGTTTATGCCAACAACCTTTATGACTTTTGCTGTGGATGGTGACGCTGATGGTCGCATCGATGTTGTGAATTCTTTGCCAGATGCCCTTGCATCTGCGGCTAATTATCTATCGCAAGTGGGCTGGAGCAGAGGTGAATTATCAATGTTAGAAGTGCGTCTACCTGTTAATTTTGATTGGCAAAACGCACAAATCTATTTAAGAAAACCCTCGGCTGAATGGGCTACATTAGGCGTTAAAGCTTTAGTTTTAGATGAAAATGAGCATGCAGTTAATTTGAAGAAAAATTTAGACATAAAGAAAAAAGTTAAGCAGAAGCGTCATTTAAATCAGAGCATTAAGTCAGGTACAAAAAAGTCAGCTAGAAAGGTCGTGCCTAATCCATTATTGATTACTGTAAATAAAGGAAATTTGCCCATAATTAAATTGGATGATATGGAAGGGTATGCATCAATCTTGTTACCACAAGGATGGCAGGGGCCAGCTTTTATGATATTTGATAATTTTTTTGCAATTATGGATTGGAATCGTTCTGTGAATTACGCGCTTTCTGTATCGCAATTTTCTAAACAACTTAATCAAGAATCAAGAATACAAGGTGGTAAAAACGCAGAGGCAGGTGCGTTGTCTTTTCAGCAGATGTTTGAGCTTCAAACTATGTTGATGCAAAGAGGTTACGATGTTGGTGAGCCAGATGGCCTTCCTGGAGTGCAGACTCAGGCGGCTATTCGAGCATATCAGTTGTCGCAGCGATTGCCTGCAGATGGCTATGCAAGTCCTAGTTTGTTAGGCAGTATTTTGGCGACCCAAGTATTGAGTAATTAGTCTATTTTTGTCCACTAATGCTTCTAAAAAATATTGATGATGAACTGTTTCAGTTTGCGCCAGTCGTTACATTCGGCTAAAATCACGTTCCGCTTGAAATAGTATCTATTCAAGTGTTC
>CAYQZK010000022.1:0-20391 GCA_964422015.1 uncultured Methylotenera sp. | reverse complement strand
CAAGTGGGTGCTTTTAAAAGTGAAAAAAATGCTCAATTGTTGCAAAAGAGAATTGAGGGTTTGAGTTTGATTGAAAGTATAGGGATAGGGAGCGTGTATAATAACGATCTGTATCGCGTCAGGCTTGGACCTTACTCCAGTAGAAAGGATGCCGATGCCTCCGCAGCCGCAATAAGTAAACAACTCAATATTTCCACTATTGTTAGTCAATAATCGCTTAATCATTCATTCAAGTTCAATATGCTACTCATAAAACATCGTATCTATAATCGTATTATTTCCACTATCGCATTGATTGCTGGTGTGGCTTTTATTCCATGTGCACAAGCGAATAGTGCACAAATAGCACCACCGCCAAGTTTGGCGGTAAAGGCGTACCTGCTAAAAGATTTTAATAGCGGTCGCGTCATTGCATCACAAAACAGCAATATGCGTGTAGACCCAGCCTCACTGACTAAAATCATGACTGCTTATTTAAGCTTTAAAGCGCTTAAAAATGGACATTTGCAGCTCACACAAACGTTGCCGGTGAGTGAGTATGCCTGGAGGGTTGAGGGCTCAAAAATGTTTATCGAGCCACAAAAGCAAACCTGCGATGTGCAAACTGAAAAATGTTTACCTACCGTGGACGAGCTTTTACACGGTATGATTATTCAGTCTGGCAATGATGCATCGATTGCTTTGGCAGAAGGCATCGCGAGTACAGAGGTGCAGTTTGCAGAAATGATGAATAAAGAAGCGCAGCGTTTGGGTATGAAAAATACGCATTACATGAACGCAACAGGGTTGCCTGATCCACAGCACTTCACTACTGCTGAAGATTTATCGATCTTGGCGACATCTTTAGTTCGTGACTTTCCAGAGCAATATCAACGTTTGTACTCTGTAAAAGAATATACCTATAACAAGATTACACAGCCTAACCGTAATCGTTTGCTCTGGTTAGACCCAAATGTTGATGGTATGAAAACAGGTCATACTGAATCTGCGGGTTATTGTTTGATATCTTCAGCAAAACGCAATGGTATCCGCCGTATTTCTGTAGTGCTAGGCGCGCCTACCGACGCGGCACGAGCAACAGAAAGTCAAAAATTACTGAATTATGGCTTCCAGTTTTTTGATTCCACTTTGGTTTATAAGCAAGGTCAGAGTATTAACCAGCTTAAAGTTTGGAAAGGTAGTGAGAATCAAGTGGCTGCCACAGTGCCTAATGATTTATATCTCACGTTGCCTAAGGGTGAGTATGCTAGCGTGAAAGCTGTGATGTCTAGCACGCAACCTTTAATTGCTCCGATTAAGAAGGGGCAGGTTGTGGGCAAGGTGAAGTTTATGTTGAACGGTAAAGTGGTCGATGAGCGTCAGTTGGTTGCGGCAGACTCAATAGAGGTTGCAGGTATCTTCGGGCGTGCATGGGACTCTATCAAGTTGTTGCTACAATAGTTTAGGTATTGAAATGGCTGAGATAGATCAAAACCCCGCACCACCGCCACTCATTGAATTTCCGTGTGATTTTCCTATTAAGGTCATGGGTGAAACTCAGGATATCTTTTCAGAAACGGTGATTGCACTTATTCAAACTGTGCGACCTGAATTTCATGCAGGAAAAATTGAAATGCGTGCCAGCAAAGGCGGCAAATATATCAGTTTGACCTGCACCGTAACCGTAGACTCTCAAGTACAGCTTGATGATGTATATCGTGCATTAACGGCGCATCCGTTGGTTAAATACGTGCTTTAATTGATGAATACACCTCTATTGGTGCGGCGTTTAGGGCCTACCGATTTTGAAAATACATGTCAGGCCATGCAACGTTTTACGGCTGAGCGTACAGAGGAGACTCCTGATGAACTATGGCTAACGGAGCATCCAGCCGTCTATAGTTTAGGTCTTAATCGTAAAAATGTACGCTTGCCTAGTCGCAATGACATTCCTGTAGTGAATACTGATCGTGGTGGAAAAATTACCTATCACGGTCTAGGGCAAGTCATTGTTTATGTATTGCTAGATTTAACACGCCATCATCTTAATATTCGGCAATTGGTTACTGTGTTAGAAGGCACGGTGGTCAATTTGTTGGCAGATTTCGGTATTCAGGCATACTCCAAGAGTGATGCACCTGGTGTCTATGTAAAAAATGCTCATAATCAAGAAGCTAAAATTGCATCATTAGGTTTGCGTATTAAAAACAACCGTTGTTATCATGGATTAAGTTTAAATGTGGACATGGATTTAACCCCATTTTCGGCCATAGATCCTTGTGGTTATGTTGGTTTGGCAGTGACTCAAACCAAAGACTTAGGTATTACTGCCGATGTGAAAATGTTGGGCGGGAAATTGCTTGAAAAACTCAGCGCTCAATTTGCGCATGGAAATTAAAATGACAGAAATAAGTACGCGTAAAGTAGCAGGCGTCAAAGAGGTTGATGCGGCAAAAACTTCACGCATTCCAATTAAAATTATTCCGCAACCCATACAGCGCAAACCTGATTGGATACGCATGAAAGCGCCTGATTCAGCTCGCTATCAGGAAATTAAACGCGTGTTGCGCGAGAATAAACTGCACACCGTGTGCGAAGAAGCCAGTTGCCCGAATATCGGAGAATGTTTTAGCGGCGGCACCGCGACATTTATGATTCTAGGCGACATTTGCACGCGTCGTTGCCCATTTTGTGATGTGGCACATGGTAAACCATTGCCGCCAGATGCAAACGAACCTGAAAATCTGGCGCGTACTATTGCGCAGATGAAGCTCAACTACGTGGTGATTACTAGTGTAGATCGTGATGATTTGCGTGATGGCGGTGCACAGCATTTTGTTGACTGTATTCGTGCTGTGCGTGCTCAATCACCAAATATTAGAATCGAAATTCTAGTGCCAGATTTTCGTGGCCGTTTGGATGTGGCGATGAAAATTCTTAGTGAAGCCCCACCTGATGTAATGAATCATAATCTAGAAACCGTGCCTCGTCTTTACAAGCAGGCTAGACCTGGTTCTGACTACCAAAACTCACTTACTTTATTAAAAACTTTTGGTGAAATGTACCCAAATGTACCGACAAAATCTGGTTTGATGTTGGGCTTAGGTGAAACGGATGAAGAAATCTTGTCTGTGATGCAGGATTTGCGGGCACACGGCGTGAGTATGCTCACGTTAGGCCAGTATCTGCAACCCAGTGTGCACCATTTGCCTGTGATGCGCTATGTTGAACCACAAGCCTTTGAAGCATTAAAACAAAAAGCTGAGTCTATGGGCTTTAATAATACTGCTAGTGGCCCCATGGTAAGAAGTAGCTATCACGCTGATGTTCAGGCGCATGATGTAATATAGTGTTCAAAAAATAATCATCAGGAATTAAAGCATATGGTTCCACACCTCACCACTGCGCTTAATGGCCCACTTTTAACCCTAGAAAAAAGTATGCTGGATGCCATGCCTAAAATTGAGCATTGGTTTCGCACACAGTGGTTAGAATATGCCGCACCGTTTTACGCTTCGGTTGATTTACGTAACTCAGGATTTAAATTAGCGCCTGTAGATACCAATTTATTTCCAGGTGGTTTTAACAACCTTAATCCTGAGTTTTTAACACTGAGCGTACAAGCCGCCATGGTGGCGGTTGAGAAGGTATGCCCAGAAGCGCGGCGTTTACTGATTATTCCTGAAAATCATACGCGTAACACCTATTACTTACGTAATGTGGTTGAGCTGGCAAACATTTTGAAACAAGCGGGGTTGGATGTCCGTATTGGCTCTATTTCACCTGAAATTACAGTACCCACTACCTTAGAAACTCACGATGGTAAGAAACTATTATTAGAGCCTGTAGTACGTATCGGCAATCGCATTAAATTAGTCGGTGAAACTTTGGGTGATCTTGCCACAGGTTATTTTGATAGTTGCGCGATTTTGCTGAATAACGATTTGTCTGGGGGCATTCCAGATATTCTCAAGAACCTTGAGCAAGACCTTATTCCACCATTGCATGCGGGCTGGAGCACACGTAGAAAAACACAACACTTTACCGCTTACAACCGTGTGGCGAGTGAATTTGCTGAATTGCTGGGCATTGATGAATGGTTGCTGAATCCCTATTTTGATACTTGTGGTGAAATAGATTTTAATGCGCGCACTGGTGAAGAGTGTCTTGCACTGAAAGTGGAAAACTTACTCGCTAAAATTAAAGTGAAGTATGCAGAATACGGCGTGACACAAGAACCGTTTGTGATTGTAAAAGCCGATGCAGGCACTTATGGCATGGGCATTATGACGGTTAAATCACCAGATGATGTGCGTGATTTGAATCGTAAAACGCGCAATAAAATGTCGGTGGTAAAAGAAGGCCTACAGGTTACAGAAGTGATTATTCAAGAGGGCGTATATACTTTTGAAAGTATTAATGATGCTGTGGCTGAGCCAGTGGTGTATATGATGGATCACTTTGTGATTGGCGGTTTCTACCGTGTGCATACTGGGCGTGGTGTGGATGAAAATCTCAATGCACCAGGTTCAAGTTTTGTACCCTTGGCATTTGAAAAGCCCTGTACCTTGCCAGATTGCGCTGGCGCGCCAGATGCTACACCTAACCGTTTTTATGCTTATGGAGTAGTTGCTCGATTGGCATTGTTAGCAGCGGCGATTGAGTTGCAAGAGCAGGATCCTCTCAACGCATGAAAATAGTCTTTATTTTAGATCCATTGGATCAGTTGAAAATTGAAAAAGACACCAGTCTTGCCATTATGCGCGAGGCGGCTAGTCGTGGGCATGAGCTATATGTCAGCATGCAGCATGATGTATTTTTACGTGACAATACTGCTAGAATTTTTGCAAAAAAACTGAGCTTTACTGCGCAACACTATGTGCTTGAAGATGTGCATGAGTATACCCCGGCACTTTTTAACGCAATCATTATGCGTAAAGATCCGCCATTTGATAATGAATATCTCTACAGTACTTATTTGTTGGAAATAGCCGCCAATCAAGGTGCGCGTGTTTACAACAATCCGGCGGCGATACGTAGCTGGAATGAGAAATTGTCCGTCACCCGTTTTCCGCAGTTTGCACCTGAATTCTTAGTTACTGCTAACAATGATTTAATTCGTGAGTTTTTAAATACACATCAGGATATTGTGGTGAAACCCCTTGATGGTATGGGTGGCAGCAGTATTTTTAGACTCAGGCTAAACGACCCTAATATCAGCGTTATTTTAGAAACAATCACACAGTTCGGCATGCAGACGGTGATGGCGCAACGTTATTTGCCAGAGATTCTACAAGGCGATAAACGGATTATTGTGATTGATGGAAAACCCTTACCTTATGCATTGGCGCGTATTCCAAAAATGGGAGAAACGCGTGGCAATCTGGCTGCTGGCGGTACAGGTGTGGCACAAGCACTCACAGAGCGCGATATGGAAATTGCGATTACCGTGGGTAAAGCTCTTAAAGAAGAAGGTTTGTTTTTAGTGGGATTAGACGTGATTGGCGAACACCTAACTGAAATTAACGTGACCAGCCCAACGGGTATGGTGGAAATTGCCAAACAAACCCAAGATACAATTAAACCGTGTAAACCCGCGCAAATATTCATGGATGCTTTAGAGCAACAATAGCGCAAATGCGTTACTGGCTACTTTCTTTGTTGCTCTTGCTTACGGGCTGCTTTAAAGAGCCTTTGTATCATAGCCAAAGCTATGTATTTGGTACTTTGGTAGACATTAGCATCTACGGTGAATCAGATGAGCGTGCTAGGCAGCTGGCCGATCATGTGTTGCAAGATTTTCAGAGCTTGCATAGTCGACTGCATGCTTGGAAACCTGTTGCAAAGAATCAGTTAAGTGAGTTGGGTGAACTTAATGTTGCTTTTCAAAAAGGCAGTCAACCGATTGTGATTAGCCCAGACTTAGCCAATATATTAGCCAATGCTACCGCCTTGTCTTTCAAGTCTAACGGATTGTTTAACCCCGCTATTGGTCAACTTATTGGCTCGTGGGGTTTTCAGCATGATGAATTTAAAGCGACTAAAATTGATGCTCTAGCCATACAAGAATTAGTGAAAGCCAAGCCGAGCATGAGTGATATTGTGCTTAAAGACAATACTGCTTACAGCACCAATAAGGCCGTGAAGCTTGATTTAGGGGGCTATGCAAAAGGTTATGCCTTAGATGTTGCGGCAGCTTATTTACGCCAACAGCAGGTCAAAAATGCTCTGATTAATATTGGGGGCAATATTATTGCGTTGGGTAAGCATGGCGATGAGCCTTGGCGTGTCGGCATACAACATCCACGACAACCAACAGCCATTGCCACGCTTAATCTTGCAGATGGCTGGGCAATAGGTACATCTGGTGATTATCAGCGCTATTTTATGTTAGACGGCAAGCGCTATTGCCACATCATTGACCCACGTACTGGCTACCCAGCAGAGCATGTGCAGGCGGTGACTGTGCTGGTGCCGCCTGGCGAGAATGCAGGCGTGTTATCTGATGTTGCCTCAAAACCCATTTTTATTGAGTCTGCAGAAAATAGAAGTAAAGCTGCACAGGCTTTGGGGATAGATCACTTTTTTGTCATTGACGAGCATGAAAAGATCTCTGTATCTCAGTCTATGGTACAGAAATTACATTGGGTGAATACCGATGTTAAATTTACGACGTTACATTAGCACTCAATACTTATTGGTGGGTGACGGCTTGGTCATACTGTCGGGCCTGTTGTTGGTGGTTTATTTATTTCAGACATTATGGACAAATGAACATGCCGCCAAAGTGCAAATCAGGGTAGGTGATAAGATTTATGCCACCTATAGCTTGAATCTGCAGCGTGACATTCATTTACATGGCACACTAGGTGAGGCGGTTATCAGTATTGCGCAAGGCAAAGTCCGGTTTGCAAAATCTCCATGTCACACACAATATTGCGTGCATCAGGGTTGGCTAACGCGTGCAGGACAAGCCGCGATTTGTTTGCCTAACCAAATTAGTTTGGAATTGGTCGGTGAGGCTAAGCCATATGATTCGCTTAATTATTAAGCGCCCTTAACAATGGTATGACCTAAATTGAAGCCGATTATTATTCAAACCAGTGCAGATGACCACCGTATCGCTAAGCTAACGGCCTTTGCGATTGCTTTACACATGGTTGAGGCGATTATTCCATCACCATTGCCGGGCGTTAAGCCAGGTATTGCAAATATTGTGACTTTATATGTGCTGTATCGGTTTGGTTTTGCTACGGCCGCTTGGGTGAGCATTTTGCGTGTGTTTGCCAGTAGTTTATTGCTGGGTCAGTTTTTGTCGCCGACTTTTGTGCTTAGTTTAAGCGGCGCATTATTGAGTTTGATGACATTATGGCTAGTGATGCGCTTGCCAAAACGATGGTTCGGGCCAGTTTCCTTGAGCATATTTGCCGCTTTTGCACATATTGCAGGTCAATTGATTATGGTGCGCCTATGGTTGATTCCACATGCTGGTGTGGCTTACCTTGTGCCTGTATTTGCTGTAGCAGCTTTAGTTTTTGGGGTCATCAATGGCTTAATTACCGCTAAGTTGTTAGTCAATAAAAGTGATAATTTAAAAGAATGATGGCTAAATTAAATTTTCCGCCATTAAACAAATAGACTATTATCTTCTAGAGCTTAATTAGTTAAAAATAATCATGAATTCAATTGATATTTTTCCGTAGAATGACAATTTCAATACAGGAATTCCATTAGTTGATGAGCAACATAGAAAGCTTGCAGATTTAATTAACCTGTTAGCAAGTCATGTTGCCTTTAACGCCAATATCCCCGCTCTGAACGTTATATTTGATGAGTTGGCGGAATACGCTGTTTATCACTTTGATGCAGAAGAAAAAATCTGGCATGAATATATGCCAGATGATCCGTTTGAGTCTGATCATCAAAAAGTTCACAGTAGTTTTCTAACTGAGGTGCTTCGGCTAAAAAGTGAAGAGAACACTAAGCCTGTTAGCAAAGTGATAGAAGAAATTCTTGCATTTCTTACACGTTGGTTAGCGGCTCATATATTAGAAAGTGACAGATCCATGGCGATGGTCGTCACGGCGATGAAGTCTGGGATGTCGTTAGAAGAGGCCAAGAAACACGCTGCCGAACAAATGAGAGGCGCAACAAGAGTCCTGATTGACATCATCCTTTCAATTTATGAAAGTCTATCCACCAACACGCTACATTTAATGCGTGAGCTTGCCGAACAAAAAAGAATGACGATGTTGCTTGATGATCAAGAGCGTCATTTTGAAATATTGTTTTCAACAACCCCAGTTGGTATATTTGAAACCGACATAAACGGTAAATGTCTTTACGTTAATGCGCGGTGGTCGGAAATCACAGGGTTATCAATTGAAGATGCAAAGGGTGATGGTTGGACTAAGGCGCTTCATCCAGAAGACAAAGATAGAATTTATGCCGAATGGTCTGCCTCAACTTTAGAAAATAGGCCATTTAATCTCGAATACCGGTTTTTACATGCCAACGGTAAGACTGTTTGGGTGCTTGGGCAGTCCGCTACATATAAATCGCGTCTAAATGATCAATCTGGATATATCGGTACTATTACTGATATCACTGAACGCAAAAACTCCGAATTAGCATTATTTGAGTCACGTAATCTTCTCAGTGCGATTGTTGATAACGTTCCAATTCGTGTGTTTTGGAAGGATAAGAATTTACACTATTTAGGATGTAATACTGCTTTTGCCAAAGATGCTGGGTTTATGCATCCAAATGAGTTAATTGGAAAAGATGACTATCAAATGGGTTGGTCTGCACAGGCAGACCTTTATCGTGCTGACGACTTAGCCGTTATTAAGTCGGGTAACGCAAAACTTTCTTTTGATGAGCCGCAGACAACACCTGATGGTAAGTTGATTTGGTTACGTACATCCAAAATTCCTCTGAAAAATGGAAATGAAGAAGCATCCGGCATACTTGGCGTATATGAAGACATTACGGAACAAAGAGAGGCTGAGCAAAGGCTCATTGCCAGTGAAAAGTTAGCTCGAGCTACAATTGATCTGTCGCCAATACCGCTCGCTCTCAATGATAGGGGCGGCAACATTACTTATCTTAATGCTGCTTTTATTCAAGCAATTGGATATACATTAAATGACATACCAACATTAACCGAATGGTGGCCACTTGCTTATCCTGACCTTGCTTATAGGCAGAAGGTTATTGAGAATTGGCAGAAAAATTGGAATGATGTTGTCAGTAATAATAAACCGTTTGCTCCTATTGAAATTGATATTAAGTGTAAAGATAACTCTGTTCGAACATTTATATGTAATGCCGTCAATTTAACAAATGACTTTGCTGAAACACACGTAATAAGTTTTTTTGATATTACAGAGCGTAAACAAGCTGAGAATGAACTTAAAATTGCCGCTACCATCTTCGAATCTCAAGAAGGCATGATGGTTACTGATTCCAATGCTGTTATTCTGCGAGTAAATCATGCATTCACTAAAATTACAGGCTACACCGCTGATGACGCTATAGGGCAAACACCTCGAATCTTAAGCTCAGGTCGACAAGGTAAAGGGTTTTATACCGCCATGTGGGAAAGTATTCACAACACAGGTGCATGGGAGGGGGAAATCTGGAACCGTCGTAAGAACGGTGAAGTCTATCCAGAATATCTGATAATTACTGCCATAAAAAATGAGGCTGGTATTGTTGCCAACTATGTCGCCACCTTCACCGACATTACCATGAGCAAAGCCGCCTCAGAGGCCATTAGAACGTTAGCTTTCTATGATCAGCTTACGCAATTACCTAACCGCCGCCTGTTAGTAGATCGGCTTACTCAAGCTATGGCAGTCAGTAAGCGGAATGAAGTTTATGGCGCATTAATGTTCTTAGACCTTGATAATTTTAAACCACTCAATGACATACACGGGCACGTGGTGGGAGATTTGCTGCTCATTGAAGCGGCTAATCGCCTCACAAGCTGCATGCGTGAAATGGACACAGTAGCTCGTTTTGGTGGGGATGAGTTTGTAGTATTGCTTGGTGAGTTAGATCAAGATAAAACCATTTCAATAACACAAGCCACAGTCGTAGCAGAAAAGGTACGTGCAGTGTTAGCTGAGCCTTACTTATTGCCCATAACCGACGATGCACAACTCGACACGATAGTAGAGCATCGTTGTACTGCAAGTATTGGCATAGCCATGTTTATTAGCCATGAAACTAGTCAGAATGACCTGATGAAACATGCTGATGCTGCGATGTATAAAGCTAAAGACGCTGGGCGAAATCAGATTAGGTTTTACGGTGATAAAGATTAAATAGCATAGGTAGGTTGACCGGTTGAGCTCACAGGATGTTGCGGTCATTTGCCTTTGTTATCAAATTCACATAATAAAAAAGGGTGCCTAAGCACCCTTTTAACATGACGTAGTGAATTACTTGTTCATTACGTACATTGTCACTTCGAAACCGAAACGCATTTCAGTAGCAGCTGGTTTTGTCCACATAGTAATTCTCCTTTAAATTAGTCGTATCGCGTTTATGACAAAATGTTTGTTTAGCGCGTGGATGAATCATACGACTTGCGCTTCTAGACTACACGGCATCTGTCATGAAATACACCTAATGAAAATCATTAGATCAATGTTTGCTTGATTTTTAGGCTTTACTTTTTAAATTTACTAATTAATTTTTTAATACCTTTGCGACCATATTTTCTTTTAAAGTCGACTTTAAAATCGTATAGATAAAAAGCACGTTTTATTTGGGGTGTTAATTGCCGACCGATTTTGGCTAAATAGATGCCTAAAAATTGCTCTCTGCCAGCCCAGTGCAGTTTGTTACAGATGCGTGCCAAATCTGAAATGCGGTATTTAATGGGCGCAGGATGATTAAAGAACCACGAGCGGGCAGTGTCAATTAATGAAAAACTGAGAGTTCTGTTTTCTTGTAATTGCACCAGAATATTTCCACCAGATAGGTCTCTAAAGAATGAGCCATTTTTGTGCATTTTGTGCAGATATTCTGCAAGTTGTAAGTAGGTTTCTTCAGCGGTAATAGAAATATTCTGTTGGCCAAAATGAAACGCTTGATGTCCTTGTGCAAAATGTACAAACATTTCGCCCACTGAGCAATCTGCTTGCACATAATCGCAAATATAGAAGTTTTGTTTTAATGTAGTGTCATGTTCTTTTTCAAAAAAAGCGACGGGGTAAGCTGTGCTAATGCCACGTCTGAGCAACTCTAATGCGCCATTCCAACTGCGTTTGGCTTTGCTAGGCTTGAATCTATCTAAAAAGGCTTTGTGTGGGTACATCTTAACGGGTTGTTTCACCGTGACCTGTTTTGTGGCATCGCGTGGGTCAGGTAATGCCCATATTGCATTACGGGCGTGGCGGAGGGCGCCATTTTTTTGTGGTGCAACTAGGTTTGCAGGGTTAAGTTGTTGACCAAGAAGTGTGGCTTCTTCAGCACTTTTCGCAAGAATCAATCCAAACCAGCCTTCTTGCTTAAATACAAAATATTGCAAGCCTTGAATGTGCGCATGAATCGCTAGGTCTGGCGCTAGTTTTAAATCAGGTTTGGTTGTGATGGTTTGATGCTTAGGCCAGCGTAAATAAATAGGCGATTCGCTCACAATGTCTGTTCTACCAATAAGGTAGCCATCACGGTGCATGATTTCAGCCTGTGTAATATCGCTCGCATAGTAAATATCTTGCAAAAGCGCTACTTTGCCATTGATCGCCCATAAGGCATGCACTTAATGGGTGCTGGTTTGGAAATGGTGAATTTCTAGGCCATTGGCTGTGGATAAGGCTTTTTGATACAGTGCGCCTTGTACAATACTGGCCACAGTTTTTATGGTATTAAAACTGGCATGGTGCCAAAAGTTTTGTAGTTTTCCATCGACGCTCGCGTAGTGCGTCACGCGCTCTAGTGCAGGGTATTCATCATCAGTGAGTCCATCATCAATCAGCCCTTCGCGCTGACAAATAAATGCTCCCCAAAATGCCTGATCTAGCGCGCCAGAGGCGGCATTAAGCAACATATAGCGTGCAGCATAATCGGCTTGCTTTTGTTCGCCGTCTGGCAATAAACGCTGAATGCGGTAAATTGCCCAAAATGCGACAGGAGATACAAAATGCTGAATGCCAAAATCGGTACTGATTTTTTTTAGTAAGCGCGCTTTTTTAATCAGGTTGAATTTTAAACACGTCGCCCAGCGATATTTGAATATGCGGTGATCAAAGCGTTCAGGTTCAGAAACGCGTTCCGAAAATAAATTATTGGTGTGAACATCGGGCAACTGATTTTTGGCCTTAAGCATATCTAAAATGCCAATGTTGTAGATGGGCTCAAAGTCCGTTACATTGGGGCCAGCGAGTTGAATTTGGCGTTGTTTTGTTGCGGTGTACGCAATGTCCCAAGCGCGTAAGAAACCATTAACAGTGTACCCTGCCCAACGTTTACGGTTGATGGTTGAACCAATTTCAATGCGTGCGACCTGTGCGCCAAATTTGTTTAAAGTGGCGTCTAAAAAGCGATGCCAAATGGCTTGTTCAGCCGTGTCTTCCATGTTTTTTGCGCATGAAAATGGCTGTAACAGATGCAGGGTGACATTAAACTTTTCTGCGATTAAGCGAGCTAAAAAACGCGCATTAAAGCCTTCCAAATCGCCATAAGTAAAGTCTAGCCTGACTTGCTTGATGCCCAGTTGTTGTAACTGGCTAATGACGTAGTCATCCATGCCGATGTCATTAGCGGAAGCAACACATACGCCGATGAAATCTTCGGGGACAGAATGATTACTCGGTGGCAAATGCCCATTTTTAACATAAAGCTTAACGCTAAAGATATAGGCTAAACCCTTACGAATAATAGGCCAGGTCAGCATGCTGGGCTGCCTATTTGATGGTGTTTCGTCGTTCATATGTTATGGCAGATGGTACCGTTGCTCGTTGTAGAGTAGGTCAGGTAGCAATACGTTAGCTAAAGCCCGCTGTTCTAGTTCTTTTGCATTTTTTGGTGGAGTGACTTCGCTCAAGCGTTTGGTTTTTGCGTCATATAAGCCATGTGCTGGCGGCTTTCCTGAACGTAATACCACGACATGTTTTTCTGTATCCGTTTCTTCCATCCAGCCAAAATTGTCGTTGTACTGCATCATGGCACGGCCTTGGCTGTTGGGGGCAATACTTGATAAATCGCGCCCTGTCATTGGGTGTTGTGACTGAATGCCCATTAAAGACAACAAGGTTACGGGTAAATCAATTTGGCTGACAATGCCAGTAAAGCGTTCAGGCTTGATATCTGCGCCCAAAATTAAGCCAGGAATGTGAAAGCGTTCGACGGGTACGAGTGAGTCGCCACGCACTCGAATATCATGGTCGGCCACGATTAAGAATACGGTATCTTTCCAGTATTCGCTTTGTTGCGCTTTTTTGAAAAATTCACCAATCGCATAATCGGCATATTTCACTGCATTGTTTTCTGTCGCTTTGGGTTGTTCATATAGCTCGATACGCCCATCAGGAAACTCAAATGGTGCATGATTGGATGATGAGAATGCCAAAGTGAAAAATGGTTTTCCTGCTTTGTGATGCGCTAATAATTGCTCATGTGTTTTGTTAAGCAGATCTTCATCAGAGGCGCCCCAGCTACCAACAAAGACTGGATTTTTGTAGTCTTTCTGGTCAACGATATTTTGAAAGCCATTTGCAGTGAAAAAGCCGCGCATGTTGTCAAAGTGCGATTCACCTCCGTAAATAAACTCAGTGATGTAGCCCTGTTTCTCAAGTAAAGCGGCTATTGTAAAAAAGTTTTTCTGTGATTTTGAAAGTTTGACTGTGCTGTCTGCAGGGGTGGGCTGGAAGCCTGTAGTGACCGCTTCAATACCACGCACAGAGCGGGTGCCTGTAGCGTAAAGCTGTTCATACCAGATGCCTTGTTCTTTTAGTTTTTCTATATTGGGAGTAACGGGAACGCCGCCTAAAGATTTTACAAAAGTCGCCCCCAAGCTTTCTTGCAGAATGATGACTAAATTAAGTGGTTTTTCCCTTACGTGACTAGGTTTCAATGTTGTCAGTGTTGGAATATCCGCTTCTTTTGCGCCAGTAATTTTGAAAACTTCTTCACGCGACATTTTGCCGTAAACTTCGCTGGATTTTGTTTCTTTGAGTAAATTGTAAGTGGCATATATAACTGAGTAGCCAGAATTGAGAACGAGGCTATTGACCATGCTGTCTGCCGTAATTGCAAATAGGGCAGGGTTTGCGGGGCGATGGCCAAGTGTAGAGCGTATGCCAAAGGCGACTAGAATGAAAATTAATGGCCAGGTAATCAGTGTTTTTTTCAGTGACCAAGCATTTTGAAGAGTAGAACTTGATGATGGTAGCCAGGGCTTCATTACACGATGCATGAGCAAATGAGTGATACCAACAAAGGCCAGTGCGGCAAAGATATGGATTTTAAAACCACCCCACAACATGCTGGCGACTTCATGGGGGTATTTTAAATATTCCACAAAAATGCGGTTTGGACGCACATCGTATTCGGCAATAAAGCCTGGTGTGGAAATCTCTAAAAATACCAACAGCACTATCGATAATGTGACCCAAATATAGGTGAACCACTGCCAGCTACGTTGACCTTTTATGGCTGTGAATATGGGTAATAGCAATACAGGAATTAAGCTCAATAAACATAATTGAATAATATCTACACGCAAGCCCTGTAAGAAAACATCAACAAGTTGCCCAGTAGCATTGACGCGTTCAAGCTTCCAGAACACTAGGCCAAATCGAGAAGTTGATAAGATGAATAGCCCGATGATAAACATCACAATTAAAGGAGCATAAGCACCAAATCTGTGAGCGAATTTCCATAGTTTTTGTACAGGGGGATTGCTTGGCATATTGAGGTTAGAATGACTCATTCATCACTCTCACGAAACAGTAAAGGGCGTATTGTATCGCCCTTTTTACCTGCTAGTAATTTTGCATGAAGTATTTCAATCATTTGCCAATTCAACGTTTAATCATTCTCAATAATGCAAGCATGCTAATGGCTGTAAAAATAATGCCGCCGAATATGGTGGCTGCGTGCACTACGGGCATACCGCTTCTCTCGAGCATGATGTAAACACCAATAACTATTAACATGGTGCAGTTTTCAAAAAAGTTTTGTACAGCTACAGCATTGCCTGAACCTACAGTTTCATGCCCGCGTTCCTGCAGTAGGGCGTTTAATGGCACCACATAGAAACCACCTGCGCCGCCGATGAGAATAAGTAGGGCAATGGCTATATATAAATGGGAGCTGTATGCAAATAGAATAATCAGTAACCCGATTGAGATGCCCACAGGCAATACGCGATTGACATTTTTCAGGCTAATAAACCTTGCGGCTAATGCAGCGCCTACAGCAATACCAATAGCAACGGCACCGCTTAAGTTTGCTGGCATGCTCAAGTCAGAAATGCCTAGTGCCACCGGTACCCAAGCGACTAATAGTAAACGCAGGGTAGAGCCCGCTCCCCAAAATATGCTAGTACCCAGTAAAGACAATCTTGCGTCGTGATCTTTAATTAAAGTTTTAAGGGCGTTTGTAAAGTGGCGCAGTAAATGCAGAATGGAAAACGTGCTACTTTTATTTGTGGCAGGGATTCTGGGAATTAAAACGTTGATAATTGCCGCGATTAAATAGCAGGCACAAACGCCCATTAATGCCATATTGACCGAACTATCAGCTAATTTTCCACCCACTATTGCACCTAAGAGAATAGCAATAATAGTAGAGCCTTCCATCATGCTATTAGCTTTGACCAGTTTATTCTGACCAACCAGCTCGCTTAAAATGCCGTATTTAGCTGGTGAATAAGCCGCTGCGCCTATGCCAACTAAGCCGTAACTGAGGAGCGGACTTAAGCCAGCGAGCATTGCGGTAGCCCCAGAAAACTTTAGCGTATTGGCAATGAGCATGACGCGCCCTTTGGGATAACTATCTGCAAAAGGCCCGACAAAGGGCGCCAGTAAAATAAAAGCGACCACGAAAAATTCTTGCAACATTGGTATTTGCCAATCTGCTGCAGCGTGAGATTTTAGGAGCGCGATAGCGGCAAATAGTAAGGCATTGTCAGCCAATGCAGATACGAACTGAGCTGACAACACAGCAAGCATGCCGCGTGAAGTGAGTGATTGCTCTCTTAAGGTCATGCGGTCTCAGCCATTTTTTTAAGTGTCACGTAATCTGTTTTTCCTGTGCCTAGTAAAGGTATTTCACTTAATACAATAATCTTGCGGGCAACGGCGAGCTCTGGGTTGCCCAAGGTTTTGGCACTATTGCTGAGTTGATCTCTGGTGAGGGTTGCATCAGTGGTGTAAAGAATGATGTTTTCACCACGTTGTGCATCCGATTGTGTGGTTGCGGCGTGTTGATGGTGTGCTGAGGCGTGGTTGGCAACATTTTCTACTGTTTCAAGGGAGACCATTTCTCCTGCAACTTTGGCAAAGCGCTTTACTCGACCCTTAATAAAGATAAATCCATCGCCATCAATTTCTACAATATCGCCAGTGCTGTACCAACCGTTTTCAGGGGCTTGAATGATGCCGGGTTGATCGTGTAGATAATATCCCAGCATGACGTTGGCGCCTTGCACAGAAAGTAATCCCCCATTATCAATACCTGGTACAGCATCCAATTTTGCCGTCAGGCCTGGTGCCAGCGTGCCGACAGAGCCAGCTCGGTTTGCCATGGGGGTATTCACTGCTAATACGGGTGCACATTCTGTGGCGCCATAGCCTTCTAAAATCCGGATGCCGAATTTATCGGCCCAAATTTTACGCACTTCATCATTGAGTTTTTCTGCCCCGGCAACGGCATAGCGCAATTTATAGAAATCGTAAGGATTGGCAAACTTGGCGTAGTTGCCTAAAAAAGTGCTGGTACCAAATAACACGGTGCAACCACGGTCATAAATGACTTCTGGAATGACACGATAGTGAAGTGGTGACGGATAAACAAACAATCTGCTTCCCGCTACCAGAGGTAGCACTGCGCCACAGGTAAAGCCAAAGGCATGAAATAAAGGCAACACCATCATAAATTTATCTTCCATAGAGAAGTCGATGATGGATTTAATTTGGGCGACGTTAGCTAAGATGCTGCTATGTGAGTGCACAACGCCTTTGGGCTTACCTTCACTGCCGGAGGTGAATAACACCACTGCGGGGTCCGTTGGCAAACTTCTTTTACTGGCGAGTTTGGGCCACCACAGCGCAAAACCCATTAACCAGATTTTATCTAACCACGTAAAGCTAGGACGTAAATCCTCCAAATAGACGATGTTAAATTGCGACAAACCTGCAATAACCTCTTCCAATTTTGCCGCCTGAATAAACTCGCGTGAACTGATGATGGTGTTGATTTTTGCGGTTGTACACGCGCTGTGTATGCCTGCACTGCCAGCAGTGTAGTTGAGCATGGCGGGTATACGTGCAAAGGCGCTCAAGCCAAAAATGAGGCAGATGGTATTGGTCACGTTTGGCATTAATACCCCGACATTTTCATGGGGCTGTGTAATTTTGCTGACGAGTCGGCCTAACGCTAGGCTCTTTTTCAGTAAGTCGCCATAAGTTTCTTCTACCTGCCGCATGTCTTCTACTAATGCAGTTTTGCGGCCATGTGTTGCAATGGCTTCCAGAAAGGCCTCAAACAAGGTATTGATTGGTGCTGAGCTAAACAGCATATTTTGCATTTCGCGGCGCATGGCGTCGCCAGCGAGTCTACGGCGTGCTTTTGCTGATTCAGCCTGCGGCATGGCAATGTGACTGGTAGGCAATATGGAGATGCTGACTTTGGGGAATAGCTTTTTGGCATGAAAGTGCTGTAAGCGGCTAAAGTATGAACGCGCCGCGCCATCGATACGTACGGGTAAAATTCTGGCACCGCTTTTTGCTGCCACAAAACCAGGGCCTTCATATACTTTCATCAGTGAGCCTGTTAGCGTGATGCGCCCTTCAGGAAAAATGACGACTGGCTGACCCGCTTCAAGTAGCTTGATGACTTTTTTCATGGCGAGTGGTGATGTTGGGTCTACTGCCAGGTAAGGCGTTAAACGCAATATTTGTCTAAATAGCCAACTATTGAGCACTGTAGTGTGCACTACAAACGTTGCGCGTATCGGTAGAAATAGCCCGAGTAATAAGCCATCGAGAAAGGACTCGTGATTGGCAATAATCAATAATTTGCGCTCTTGGGGCAGATTGGCGATGCCTTTAACTTCAATGCGGAAAATAATGCGGCAAATAAATTTGAGTAATGCTGGAATCATGTTTGACCTTCTGGTTGAATGATTTTAGTCTCTTTGCGACATTATGCCTGATTATTAAATCAATAAAAAACCAGAGCGTCATGCTCTGTGAAGCCCGTCCCTATTGCCTGTTAGGGCATATGTTTTGAGTGCATTTTTCATCCCAATCTCACGCGCAATAAAAAAGGGCGCTTACGCGCCCTTTTCTTCAATCTATCACTATTGCTTAGCTGTGATATGCACGCTCGCCGTGTTCTGTTGTATCTAAGCCTTCACGCTCAGATTCTTCTGTAACACGTAGACCAATCAACACATCTACAATTTTGAAAGCAATGAATGAAACCACTGCTGATACTACGATTGCTGTACCCACTGCGTAAACTTGTGCGGTCATTTGAGCTGCAAAGTCATAAGTACCTACAGCGTTTGCCACGTAGTCGTACACGCCCATGCCGCCTAGTGCTGGGTTAACAAACACGCCAGTTGCTAGTGCACCGAAGATACCACCAACAGCATGCACACCGAACACATCTAATGCGTCATCGTAACCAAGAGCGTATTTCACCTTAGCCACCATGAAGTAGCAGATTGGTGATACTAGCAAGCCGATGATGATTGCACCCATTGGACCTACAAAGCCGCAAGCTGGAGTAATTGCAACCAAACCTGCTACTGCACCAGAAGCGGCACCTAACATAGACGGTTTGCCTTTGAGTAACCATTCAGCAAAAGCCCATGATAATGTCGCTGCGCCAGTTGCAATCATTGTGTTCACTAAAGCCAATGCTGCGTAACCGTTTGCTTCAAGGTTTGAACCAGCGTTGAAGCCGAACCAGCCCACCCATAGTAAAGCTGCACCTACCATCGTTAAAGTTAAGCTGTGTGGTGCCATTGATTCTTTACCGTAACCGATACGTTTGCCAACCATGATTGCACCAACCAAGCCAGCAACACCAGCGTTGATATGCACCACTGTACCACCCGCAAAGTCTAGTGCACCCTTAGCCCATAACCAGCCTGCATTTGCTAATACAGTTTCAAGTGAAGCTGCATCAGTAATTGCATCAGGACCGTCCCAGTACCAAACCATGTGAGCCATTGGCAAGTAAGCGAATGTGAACCACAACACCATGAACACCAAGATTGCAGAGAACTTCATACGCTCAGCAAAAGCACCGATGATCAATGCTGGAGTAATAGCAGCAAATGTGAGTTGGAAAGCTACGAATACTAACTCTGGAATGTACACACCTTTGCTAAATGTTGCTGCGATAGAGTCTGGTGTAATACCCGCTAAGAAGGCTTTACTCAAGCCGCCCGTAAATGGATTGCCACCTGTAAATGCAACGCTATAGCCGTAAATAGCCCAAAGTACTGCCATTAAAGAGAAAATCATGAAAGTTTGCATGAGCACAGAAAGCATGTTTTTTTGGCGAACTAAACCACCGTAAAACAAAGCCAAGCCTGGGATCACCATCAGTGTTACAAGAACGGTTGAAATCAGCATCCATGCCGTATCACCTTTGTTGGGTGTAGGTGCAGGAGCCGCTGCAGGAGCAGCAGCTTCAGCAACTGGCGCTGCTTCTGCTGGAGCCGCCACTGGTGCAACTTCTGGTGTAGCCACAACAGCTGCTGCATCAGGGGCAGGAGCCGCTTCTTCAGCATATGTATTGGCAGTAAAGCCTAAGCCCAGTGTTGTCACTAAAGCTAACATTGAAAGTATTTTTTTCATCATGATCCCCTTATAAAGCTTCCACGCCGGTTTCACCGGTGCGGATGCGATAAGCTTGTTCAAGATTAAAGACAAAAATCTTGCCGTCGCCAATTTTGCCAGTAGCTGCTGATTTCTCAATCGCATCTACCACTTGGTCAACTAGCTCATCTTTAATAGCCACTTCAATTTTTACTTTTGGTAAAAAATCCACCACGTACTCAGCGCCACGATACAACTCGGTGTGACCTTTTTGGCGACCAAAACCTTTTACCTCAGTCACGGTAATGCCTTGTACGCCAATGGCGGATAGGGCTTCACGAACTTCGTCAAGCTTGAATGGCTTGATAATTGCGGATACAAATTTCATTATCTACTCCTT
>CAYQZK010000021.1:7543-20810 GCA_964422015.1 uncultured Methylotenera sp. | reverse complement strand
GAAGGTTCCGCTAAATGTTTTGTGATTAGATAATATGGCAACAGATTTAAGTACTTCGATTGGCTTTGAGAATGCAGAGTCAGTAAACGCTGAATTTTATTCAGGCCAACCAGCTAAACAGGGCTTATACCGCCCTTCCAACGAGCGTGACGCTTGTGGTGTCGGCTTTGTAGCGCATATCAAAGGTAAGAAAAGTCACGAAATCGTGCAAAAAGGTTTGGAGCTATTAACCAACCTTACGCACCGAGGTGCGACTGGATACGATCCGAAATTGGGTGATGGTGCCGGCTTGCTTATGCAAATGCCAGATGCATTTATGCGTAAAGAGGCCGCTAAACTTGGTATTCAGTTGCCCAATATAGGGCAGTATGCCGTGGGTAACGTGTTCTTGCCGCAAGCCATTAAAAATCGTGAAGCCTGTGAAGCCCTATTTAGCAAAATTATTGCGGAAGAAAATCAAACTCTATTAGGTTGGCGCGATGTGCCAGTGGATAACAGCAACATTGCCCAAGCTGCCCGTGATGTTGAGCCGACAATGCGCCAGGTGTTCATTGCATCAACTGGTACAGATCAAAATGTTTTCGAGCGTAAACTATTCGTGATTCGTAAACGCATCGAGCATGCGGTACGGGCGCTTGAGTTAAAGGATAATGCCGCATTCTACATGCCTTCATTGTCTTCACGCACTATCGTTTACAAAGGCATGTTGCTTGCCAACGAAGTGGGTGTTTATTACACCGATTTAAATGATGATAGCGTGGTTTCAGCTTTAGCGTTAGTACATCAACGCTTTTCAACCAACACTTTTCCAGCTTGGGATTTAGCGCATCCATTCCGCATGATTGCGCACAATGGTGAAATCAATACGGTTCAAGGTAATGTGAATTGGATGGCGGCGCGTCATGAAGCTATGCGTTCAAGTCTACTGGGAGACGATTTAGAAAAATTATGGCCATTGATTGTAGATGGTCAGTCTGACTCAGCTTGTTTTGATAATTGTTTAGAGTTGTTAGTGGCAGGTGGTTACAGCTTGCCACATGCCATGATGATGTTGATTCCAGAAGCTTGGGGTAACAACCCGCTGATGGATGAAAATCGTCGTGCATTCTACGAGTATCATGCGGCCTTGATGGAACCTTGGGATGGTCCTGCAGCGGTAGCTTTTACTGATGGTCGTATGGTAGGCGCTACTTTAGACCGCAATGGTTTGCGTCCAGCGCGTTACTTAGTGACTGATGACGACATAGTGATGATGGCGTCAGAAATGGGTGTGTTGACATTCCCGCAAGAAAAAATCGTTAAAAAATGGCGTTTACAACCAGGCAAAATGTTGCTCATCGACATGGAGCAGGGTCGCATTATTGATGATGCTGAAGTGAAAAATGAACTTGCCACAGCAAAACCATATAAACAATGGATTGAGAAGACTCGCTACTTCTTGAGTGACATGCCAAAAGTAGAAGGTCAGTTAGAGTTGGCTGCTGATTTGCTGGATACACAGCAAGCTTTTGGTTATACGCAAGAAGACATCAAATTTGTACTGCAACCAATGGTACAGAACGGCGAAGAAGGCTCTGGCTCTATGGGTAACGATGCGGCATTACCCGTATTGTCCGCTAAACCAAAAGTCTTGTATAACTACTCCAAACAGTTGTTCGCGCAAGTGACTAATCCACCAATAGACCCGATTCGTGAAGAGTTGGTGATGTCACTGGTAACCTTTATTGGACCTAAACCAAACCTATTAGGTGTGGATGAAACAACACCGCCTATGCGTTTGGAGGCTAGTCAACCAGTATTGTTGTTGGATGAGTTGGAGCAATTGAAATCAATCGCGACATTGACTCAAAACCAATATAAATCATTGGTGTTAGACATTACCTACCCAGCGTCTCAAGGAAAGACCGGTATGGCTGCTGCGGTGGCAAGTATCACTAAAGCTGCTTCTGATGCGGTACAAAGCGGCTTTAACATCTTGATCTTGTCTGATCGTAATGTGAGTGAAGCGCGTGTAGCGATTCCAGCATTACTTGCATGTTCAGCTACGCATGAGCATTTAGTAAAAGCTGGTTTAAGAACCAGTGCTGGCTTGGTTGTGGATACAGGCTCAGCGCGAGAAGTACATCATTTTGCATTGCTAGCGGGTTACGGTGCGGAAGCGGTTTGCCCATGGCTTACATTTGAGACCATCAAAGGTATGGCAGCTGATAGTTACACCGCAAATAAGAATTTTGTTAAAGCCATCGGCAAAGGCTTGTATAAAGTCATGTCTAAAATGGGCATTTCTACATACCAATCATACTGCGGTGGACAAAGATTTGAAGCCATTGGTTTGAATAGCGCATTTGTTGACCAATATTTCACGGGCACTGCAACGAACATTGAAGGCATTGGTTTAGACCAAGTGGCTGAAGAGGCGGTACGTTTGCACACTGTTGCATTTGGTGCAGATCCAGTATTGTCTAACAGCCTTGATGCGGGTGGTGAGTATGCTTTCCGTGTACGTGGTGAAGAGCACACATGGACACCAGAATCTATTGCAAAGCTACAAAATGCGACACGTACTGGTAAGTTTGAGACTTATAAAGAATACGCTAAGTTGATTAATGACCAGTCACGCCGTCACATGACATTGCGTGGTTTGTTTGAAATCAAGTCAGCAGGCGCAGCGATTCCTTTAGACCAAGTGGAGTCAGCAAAAGAAATCGTAAAACGTTTTGCGACAGGTGCGATGTCCTTGGGTTCTATCTCAACAGAAGCACATGCAACCTTGGCTATTGCTATGAACCGTATTGGTGGTAAATCCAATACTGGTGAAGGTGGTGAAGATGCAAAGCGCTTTATCCCTGTGGCTAACGCAACGACGATGGCAACAGTGCTTGGTGAAAAACTAATCGAAAAAGACATCGCACTGCAAGCTGGTGACTCTATGCGTTCAAGCATCAAACAAGTGGCTTCAGGCCGTTTTGGTGTGACGGCGGAATATTTGGCTAATGCAGATCAAATTCAAATCAAAATGGCACAAGGTGCTAAGCCAGGTGAAGGTGGTCAGTTGCCAGGTCATAAGGTTTCTGAGTACATTGCTAAGCTGCGTTTTTCAGTGCCAGGTGTGGGTTTAATTTCACCGCCACCGCACCACGATATTTATTCGATTGAAGATTTAGCACAGTTGATTCACGATCTTAAAAATGCTAATCCTAAAGCATCAATTTCAGTGAAATTGGTTTCTGAAACGGGTGTGGGTACTGTTGCTGCTGGTGTGGCAAAAGCTAAGTCTGATCATATCGTGATTGCAGGTCATGATGGCGGTACAGGTGCATCACCTATTTCATCAATCAAGCATGCTGGTGGTCCGTGGGAGATAGGTCTATCTGAGACACAGCAAACATTGGTGTTGAATCAGTTGCGTGGCCGCGTGGTTGTGCAAGTAGACGGTCAAATGAAAACAGGCCGTGACGTAGTCATTGGAGCATTGTTGGGAGCTGATGAATTTGGCTTTGCGACGGCACCACTAGTGGTTGAAGGTTGCATCATGATGCGTAAGTGTCATCTGAATACTTGTCCAGTGGGTGTGGCAACACAAGATCCAGAATTGCGTAAACGCTTTACAGGTCAGCCAGAGCACGTTGTGAATTACTTCTTCTTTGTTGCTGAAGAAGTGCGTGAGTTGATGGCCTCTATGGGTATTGCGAAGTTTGATGATTTGATTGGCCGCCCAGATTTGTTGGATATGCAAGCGGGCATCGAACATTGGAAGATTAATGGTCTAGATTTCAGTAAAGTTTTCCATCAGCCAGAGATGCCAGCAACGGTATCACGTAAAAACAATGATGTACAAGACCACGGTTTGGTGAATGCATTGGATAATAAGTTGGTTGAGCTGGCAAAACCTGCTCTGGAAAAAGGTGCGAAAGTGGTATTGGATATCCCAATCACCAACACCAACCGTACAGTGGGGACGATGTTGTCAAATCAAATTGCAACTCGTTATGGCAATGCAGGCTTACCACATGACACGATTCGTGTGAACTTTACTGGTACATCAGGCCAAAGTTTTGCAGCATTCTTGGCTAAAGGTATTACTTTTGAGTTAACTGGCGAAGGTAATGACTATGTAGGTAAAGGCTTGTGTGGCGGTCGTATTGTGATTAAACCACCAAAAACATTCCGTGGTATTCCGCATGAAAATATCATTGTGGGTAATACCGTAATGTTCGGTGCAACAACAGGTGAAAGTTATTTCAGCGGCGTAGCAGGCGAACGTTTCTGTGTGCGTAACTCAGGCGCAACGGCAGTGGTTGAAGGCGTTGGTAATCATGGTTGTGAATACATGACTGGCGGTACCGTTGTGGTGCTTGGTGTAACTGGTTTGAACTTTGCCGCGGGCATGAGTGGTGGCGTAGCTTATGTATATGACGAAGATGGTATGTTTGCTAAGCGTTGCAATATGGGTATGGTGGCCTTAGAGAAAGTTGAAGCGGCCGAAGCTTCAGTTGGTAAAGTTCAACACTTGAATCAACCTGATGAAGTCACATTGAAAACCTTGATTGAAAATCATGCGAACTATACTGGTAGTGTACGTGCCATTGAGCTGCTTGCAAATTGGGAGGCTTCAAGAGCTAAATTTGTAAAAGTAATGCCTAATGAGTATAAACGTGCCTTAGCAGAAATAGCCGCAGCAGCAAGTAAGGAAGCAGCATAATGGGTAAAATTACTGGGTTTATGGAATATAACCGTCTCTCAGAGGCAAATTTGCCAGTTGTAGAGCGTGTTAAAAACTACAAAGAGTTTGTGTTGCATCTCACCGACGACCAAGCTAAACAGCAAGGTGCGCGTTGCATGGATTGCGGAATACCTTTTTGTACAACTGGCTGCCCTATTAACAATATCATCCCTGACTGGAACGACTTGGTTTATCACCAAGATTGGCGCAGTGCTATTGATGTCTTGCATTCAACCAATAACTTCCCAGAGTTTACTGGCCGCATCTGTCCTGCACCTTGCGAAGCTGCTTGTACATTGAATATCAATGCGGATGCGGTAGGTATTAAGTCTATTGAGCACGCGATTATTGATAAAGCTTGGGAGAATGATTGGGTAACACCACAAATCAACCCAAACAAGACAGGTAAAAAAATTGCAGTGGTTGGTTCTGGTCCTGCCGGTTTGGCAGCTGCACAACAATTAGCTCGTGCTGGTCATAGCGTGGTTGTGCTTGAGAAAAATAGCCGCATTGGTGGTTTGCTCCGTTACGGTATTCCTGATTTCAAATTTGAAAAATCACACATTGACCGCCGGATGGAACAAATGTCGGCAGAAGGTGTTGAGTTCCGCGTGAATCAACACGTGGGTGAAAATGTCCAGGCAGATGCTTTGGTGGCAGAATTTGACGCAGTATTGCTTGCTGCGGGTGCAGAACAACCGCGAGATTTGCCTGTAACAGGCCGAGAATTAGACGGCGTGCATTTTGCAATGGACTTTTTAACGGCTCAAAACAAAGTAGTTGCTGGCGACGTGATTGCTGACCAAGTTAAAGCTACCGGTAAGCATGTAGTGGTGATTGGAGGCGGCGATACAGGCTCTGACTGTGTAGGTACTTCAAATCGTCATGGCGCACTCAGCGTGACACAATTTGAACTAATGCCACGCCCACCAGAAAAAGAAGACAAAGAGTTAGTATGGCCTAATTGGCCACTCAAAATGCGTACTTCAAGCTCTCATGAAGAAGGTGCAAACCGTGATTGGTCTGTGACGACTAAAGAGTTGATTGGTGAGAATGGCAAAGTTGTTGCTCTTAAAGGTGCGCGTGTTGAGTGGAAAGACGGAAAAATGACAGAAGTTGCAGGGTCAGAATTCACGATTCCGGCTGATTTAGTATTTTTAGCTATGGGTTTTGTATCGCCAGTGCAAAAATTACTAGAAGTATTTGGCGTAGAAAAAGATAACCGTGGTAATGCTAAAGCGGATACAGAAGGTGCGACAAGTTATCAAACTAATAAAGCCAAAGTGTTTGCAGCGGGTGATGTTCGTCGCGGGCAGTCATTAGTAGTTTGGGCAATTCGTGAAGGGCGCCAAGCGGCTCGAGCAGTAGATGAGTTTTTAATGGGTTCATCTGTATTGCCACGTTAAGTTTAAATTTAAGAGATCAAACATGTAAAAAATTAAAGGATGCAAAGTAAAACAGCTTTGCGTCCTTTTTTCTTTGGGTAATCAAATGAGCCAACTAAAAAACGATACATTCCTCCGAGCCTTAATGCGTCAACCAACAGACTACACACCAGTGTGGATGATGCGTCAAGCTGGCCGTTATTTGCCAGAGTATCGTGAAAGTCGCAAAACAGCAGGTAGCTTTTTGCAGCTTTGCAAGAGCGCACAATTTGCGACCGACGTGACGCTTCAGCCCTTAGATCGTTATCCATTACTGGATGCGGCAATTTTATTCTCTGATATTCTCACTGTGCCTGATGCAATGGGCTTGGGATTGTATTTTGAAGAAGGCGAAGGCCCAAAGTTTGAGCGAACTTTGCAGCAAGAAGCTGATATTCAAAAATTAGAAGTGCCAGACATGGCCAAATTGCAATATGTATTCAATGCAGTGAGTAGCATACGCAAAGCACTTGATGGCCGTGTGCCATTGATTGGTTTTTCTGGTAGTCCGTGGACGCTGGCCACTTATATGGTTGAAGGTAAAGGTGGAACGGACTTTTTAACAACCAAAAAAATGGCGTATGCTCGCCCGGATTTATTGCACCATATCTTGGAAACTACAGCACAAACGGTGATTCAGTACCTAAATGCACAGATTGACGCAGGTGCGCAGGCAGTGATGATCTTTGATTCATGGGGTGGTGCGCTTTCACATCATGCGTACACTGAGTTTTCACTCAACTATATGCAAAAAATTGTTGCAGGTTTAACTAAGACCAGTGAAGGTAAGAAAGTGCCAAGTATTGTCTTTACCAAAGGTGGTGCATTGTGGCTAGAAGCTCAAGCCGAAATTGGTGCTGATGCGCTTGGACTGGATTGGGCTGTAGATATTGGCAGTGCGCGCAAACGTGTAGGCGATAAAGTTGCATTGCAGGGTAATTTAGATCCTGCAGTGCTACTTTCAACGCCAGAGGCTATTGAAAAAGAGGTTGCCAGTGTGTTGGCGAGTTATGGGCATGGTAGCGGCCACGTGTTTAATTTGGGGCATGGTATTACGCAATGGACACCACCAGAGAATGCTGCTGCGATGCTTCAGGCTGTCAGAACCCATAGTAAGCAGTATCACCAATAATAAAAAAGCCCATCAGTGATGGGCTTTTTGTTTTGTAGCTACTTATTTTAGCGAGATACGTTTCATCGTATCGTCTTTATCAATGAACTTGTGTTTTAAAGCGCCTGCTGCATGCAGTGCGATGGCGACTAGCATTAAAACTCCGGCAATCTCATGTGACTCTTTGAATACGTCACGCAGTTCTTTGTTGTCTAATCCTGCAAATACATCAAGACCAAACCACATTAAACCGTATTTACTGTAAAGCGCCATTAATATGCCTGTTACAGGGATAACAACCATTAATAAATAAAGTACATGGTGCGTGCCTGTAGCGAGTTTTTTCTCCCATGCCTTGTAAGAGGTAAGCATAGCAGGTGGTTGATGTGTCATGCGCCAGAAAATTCGAAAGGCAATTAAAGCTAAAAGGGTTACACCAAGCGATTTATGCAAATTAAAGTAGAAAGTTCTAGGGCTGGCTTCTTCAGCCAATTGCCATGTGTAAATGCCAAGGTTAAACAAATCATAAGCAGATTGTTTTGCAGCTTCTTTGGGGATTTCATCCATATACCAGCCAAATGCAAACATGGTAAAAATACCGAGAGCAATCAGCCCATGTAAAATGATGGCAACTTTTGTATAACGTGTTGATGATTGATTCATAGTAATATCCTGACAAAGTTAAATCTTAGTGTGTGACTGCTGTCACAGCATATAATTGCGTTTTCGCGCATCATTTTAATCTGTAACAACCTATATAAGGAAAGTTTATGCGAATTTTAATGATAACCATGAGTATGTTAGCGCTTATGGTGAGCACTTATGCTTGGTCTAGCACTGACCATTTTTCAATTGAGAATGTAGGTGATGGTATTTATGTGCATCATGGCTTGCATTTAGATATAGACACAGGCTACCAAGGCGATATTTGCAATGCCAGTTTTGTTGTAGGTAGTAAAGGTGTCGCGGTGATTGATACTGGAGGTAGCTTAAAAGTAGGCAATCAATTGCGTGCAGCTATTCGCAAGGTAACGTCATTGCCTGTATTGTATGTGATTAATACGCATGTACATCCAGACCATATTTATGGCAATGCGGCATTTCTACCAAACAACTCAAAAGAAGCAAAACCGGAGTTTGTTGGGCATGAAAAACTGGCACACATGATGGACTTACGCGGCGAGCAATATGCAAAATTGAATGAAAGATTACTGCATGATGATGCTACGGGCAGTGAGTTGGTCAAGCCCACGCTCATTGTGAAAGATGGCCTAGAGCTAGATTTAGGCGACAGAAAGTTGAAGTTAACGGCTCATCCAATAGCGCATACCAATACCGACGTGTCTTTAATCGATAGTAAAACCAGTACTTTATTTGCAGGGGATTTGTTGTTTATAGAGCGCACGCCTGTGGTTGAGGGTGACGTAAAAGGTTTAATTGCAGAGATTGAGAAACTAAAAACTAGTCCGGTTAAACAAGTGGTGCCAGGACACGGCCCTGTGACTAAAGATTGGGTGACGGCATTATCTAATGCGCAACGTTATTTTAATGTGTTGCTAGCGGACATACGCGCGGGTATTAAGAATAATATCAGTATGGAAAAAACGATGGATACTGCGGCAGCAAGTGAAAAAGACCATTGGAAGCTATTTGAAATTGCAAATCGACGCAATGTAAATACGCTTTATCCCGCATTAGAGTGGGAATAGCTTATACCCTGCAAGGCGGCGTCTTAGCCGCCTTGCAGGGTATAGATAAGACTATTTTTTGAGGTTATCTAGGCTGCAAGCGGTTGCTGGGTTTGCATAAAGCATCAATAACCCACCTGCAATGGCTAAATATTGCAATACAGGTAAATGCAGCAGTAAAGAAATAATCACTGCATAAATCGCCATGAATAATGCGAAAAACTTGGTTTTATAGCCCAAAAGTAAAGATATGCCACCAACAAGTTGAACCAAAATAATCAGTGGTGCAAAGATTCCAGGTAAACCTAAGCTGCCTAAGCCAGCTTGGTATTGCTGATAGCCTTCAGGGTTATTAAAGAAGCCTAGAATTAGCATGATGATTTGTAACAAGAAAATCTGTGCGAGTAAAACTCTAGCAAGAACTGGAATATAGTTTTTCATTAATTTACTTTCTTAACGGTTAGCGCAAATGAGTATTATAAAGTGATTATCCCATGCTAGCTAACATCCGCATCATAGAAGCTCACTGGACTCAATATAAAGCGCAATTAATGCAGATACGTACTTCGGTTTTTATAGATGAGCAACTGGTGACAGCCGATTTGGAGTGGGATGGATTGGATGATGCGGCACTGCACTTATTAGCATTGAGTGAGGATGATCAAGCCATAGGTTGCGCTAGACTGCTGGCCGATGGCAGTATTGGCCGTATGGCGGTTCTCAAGCATTGGCGCGGTAAAGGTGTTGGCTCAAAGTTGCTTGATACCGCCATCATGGTACATCAGCGGCAAGCCTTGCCACTGATTAAACTGTCGGCACAGATGCATGCTGTTGATTTTTATGAGAAAGCAGGCTTTGAGGTCTGCAGCCAACCCTATTTGGATGCCAATATTATGCATGTTGATATGCGGTTAAAAGCAGACGGATATTGCAAGCACGGGGAGTGTTAGGTTTTAGTAAATTGCTTAAACTAGGCCGAATCTATAAAATCGCGGTATTAAAACTTGTAGTAGCAAGAATTCAATTATTTTCATTCATCATCTAAGGATTATTCATGTCAAAAATCATTTTTAAAGCAGGCGAAGCAACCGTTTACTCAGAAGGTAAAGACGTTACCGCGGCAATGCCAGAAATCTTAATTGGTGCTGTTGATGGACCTGTTGGTCAAGCATTTGCTAACTTAATGGCACAAAATAAAGGCCACACTGCGATGTTTGCCGTGCGTGATATTAACCAATTAGTGCGTCCAGTATGTATGACAGTGCCAAAAGTAACGCTAAAAGGCAGCACTGATGTAGGTTTGTTTGGTGGTGTTGTGCAAGCGGCTACAGCAGACGCAATTTTAGATTGCGTGATTGAAGGTATTATCCCTAAAGATCAAGTGAATGATTTATGCATCATCAGTTTGGTGTGGATTGACCCAGGCTGTATTGCACTAGAAAAAGAAGGTACATTGGATAAAGCGGATATGTATAAAAATAACTACGATGCGACTAAATTGGCCATTAAACGTGCATTGAATGACGAGCCAAGCATTGATGAGTTGATTGCAAACCGTCACAAAATCAAACACTGTATGTGGGAAGACTCTTGGAATCAGAAGTAATTCTAGTCTGAAAGCTATTTTTAGCTTGAGTGATTAAGATGTTCAATAAAAAAGCGGCCTTGGCCGCTTTTTTATTGAAATACCATCCGTATGGACAATTTACCTAGAGAGTAATGAGCGCAGATTAAGGGCGACTTTAGAAAGCGCCCAACCGTTTTGCAACCATTTGCCAACACGTGTTCTACGCAATAGACCTAAAACTATAGTTGTACCGAGGGCGTAAGCCGGGTGTTTTTTTACAAAATGAATAACTCTTAAGCCTTGATCGATTTGTGCCAAAGGTCGTCGAAAAGGCTCAATATTTCGCGCTAATGCAATGCGTTGCGCAGCAGCTTGCTCAACAAGATGTTGGCGACGTTGAGCTAAGCGAGCTAATTTTTTATTCATAGATTTATATACGGCAATGGCTTATTTTTCAGCATCAAGGTGCTGCTGATCTTTTGATAGCTCAGCTAGGCTGGCAGCAAACATTCTGGGCATGTTTTTTAATGCACTTACTGCATTGATGCATAAAATCGTGCCGATAGCTAGAAATGTTCCTGTTATCGTGCCAAGCACTAACAGGCGGTGCGTATCCCAAAATAGAACTACCATTAATATCGCCAGTAAAACGATGCCAAAGCAAAGGCAAAAGAGTGATAGAAATACCGTGACTATGAGTGAAATCAGCCTTTCACGTCCCTCTTCCATATCCGTGGACAGTAAGTCCAAGCGGGTATAAATCAGAGCGATTAAGGTTGATGTCAGCTTCTTGAGTGAGGTGAGTAATCCCTCACTAGCCATATTAGAATCTTCAGCCAATTTGTTTAGCGCCGACCAATAAGTAAGCCAATCACAAGACCAACACCAGCTGCCACGCCTACGGCTTTCCAAGGGTTTTCGTGTACATAGTCATCGGTTGCTCTAGCAGCTGCTTTGCTTTTTTCTACTAATGCCTCTTGTGCATCAGCCATTTTTTCTTTGGCAACAGCTATAGATTCTTCTGCACGTGCGCGTAAAGCGATAAGTGCATCACCACCTTGATTAGCTGTGGCTTTTAAAAGTGCTTCTGCATCAGCTACCACTACTTTGAAATCAGCAATCAGTTGTTCTTTTGTTACGTCAGTCATCTCAGATCCTGTTGGTAAATTATTTGTGCTCATAGAAGTCCTTTCATTGTGAATAATGCTACTGTCTAATCGTACGCCTTAAGCCCATTTTCATCAATCTTACTTTTTAAACTGAGTAGTATTTTTCGTATAGGTGTCGGGATGGCGGCGCTGATCGCTTCATCTATCGTTAGCCAAATGGTATTCGGAATATTGGTTTGCAACGACTGTTTAACTAATTGTAGTGGTTGTGGTGTGATAGCCAATTTAAAGTGAGTAAATGCATGGTGAATGATTTCAAGCGGCTCTTCTGCTTCTACTTTAGCGCCAAATCTCGCAAGGGCTATTTCACTGGCAATCTCTTGCATGTCTATTTCTGGCAAGCTCCACAGACCACCCCAAATGCCTGTAGGTGCACGCTTTTCCAGCATGACTTCTTTCCCATTTAGGAGTATTAACATCGTCACTTCTTTTTGTGGAATGGCTTTACGTGGTTTTGGTGAAGGAAGGATTGCTACAGAATTCTGTTCATATGCACCGCATGTTGCCTTGACTGGACAGGCTTTACAGTCATATTTCCTGCGAGTGCAAAGCGTTGCACCTAAATCCATTAGGCCTTGTGTATAAGCCACAATATTTTCTTGTGGCATGTGTTGTTCGGCAAGTTTCCATAATTTAGCTTCAACTTTAGGTAAGCTAGGCCAGCCTTCGACTAAAAAGTGCCTTGCAAATACACGCTTTACATTGCCATCTAGAATGGGTTGCGGAATATTAAATGCAAAAGTAGAAATGGCTGCGGCAGTAGAACGTCCTACGCCAGGCAAACTTAGAATGGAGGAAAAGTCTTGAGGAAAAATACCGTTAAAGTCATCGACGATTTTTTGTGCGGCATTATGCAAATTGCGGGCTCGGGAATAGTAACCTAAGCCACTCCAATGCTGTAAAACTTCATCTTGTGTGGCGTTGGCAAGTGTTTCAATGTTGGGGAAACTTGCCATAAATCGCTGGTAGTAGCCAATGACGGCAGCGACTTGAGTTTGCTGCAACATGATTTCTGATACCCATATCGCGTATGGATCAGAGGTATTTTGCCACGGTAAATCGTGGCGACCATGTATTTTTTGCCATGTGATTAGGCGGCTAGAAAAATCATTCATCAGATTTATTGTGTTGGTATCTTTTGGTGAAGGGGGTTATATTACGATCAGTCGCTAAACCTGTTTATCACTTAGAATCAGTTTACCTTATAAATTTTGGATGGAGAGCTTCATTGAAACAGATATTCATGACAATATTGATTGGATCAGTTTTGATCGGGTTATCTGCTTGCAAAATGATGCCACCAGGGCATGACCCAAATGGGCCAGGCAATAGTGAGAATGCCCCAGGCCATAACAAAGAGTGTGGTAAGGGGCCAGGTAAGAGCGGTGATGCGCCAGGCCAAAAAAAGAAAAACTGCCGAGATTGAGTTCGATTGACCCATTTACGGCAGTGTATGTCACTTAAAATTTAAGTAGTTTTTTAAGTTTCTGATTGGCAATTTCTTCGGCTGATTTTGGTGTCTCAGCTGGTGCTGGCGCAGCGTCGATAGAAGATGTTGCATTTGTCGTGGCTGGATCCACCGTAA
>CAYQZK010000021.1:0-7533 GCA_964422015.1 uncultured Methylotenera sp. | reverse complement strand
TTTTACCTAACAAACCGCTGAGCGTATCGACTTTGATATCACCACCAATTAGATCTTTCACCGCAGCGCCTTTTTCACCGCCAACTTTGTCTAGCAGATTAGACTTTGCCACAGCAGTACCAATTGCGGCGAAATCCATACCATATTTAGGTGCAGAGAACGTGCCTGTGATTTTTACAGGAATACCAACGCCTGCTAAAGCATCTAAATCAGCTCCACCTTGCCCCTTCAGTGACTTTACAATGGTCGGCTTGGCTAGATAATTGATTGTTTCATTGCCAATATCAACATCGCCATGGCTATCGCCTTTGCCTAGGCGCAAGATGGGTGCTTTCATAGCGAGGTCTTCGTTGTGTGCAACACCATTCTTGATGATGAATGAGGCGGTTAATTCGCTAAAGTCAGTTTTTTTGGATTGATCCGCACCGAGGCTGTTTTTGTCTTTAAATAGATTGAGTTTAGATTTAACGTCACGAATTGTGCCAGCGATATCTATACCCTTAACTGCACCATCAGCTAGATTGATGGCTGCGTTGCCGGTTAGCGACTTTTTTAGACTATTCACACTGTCGCCAGTGGCGTTCACATCAACACTTAGCGCGCCTTTGCCATCCAGCATATTGTTATTGATGGTATCTACAAGTAAAGGGCCAATGGCAATACCTTTCATTTCCTGCTTGAAGCTGATGCTAGGCGTACTACGTGCATCCACTTTAAGTGAGCCGTTCATGCTGCCTTGATACAAATTTGCAGAAAATGGCGCAAGGTTGGCAACGCCATCAGCAGCTTTTAAATCAATACGTACATTGCTGGCTTTGGTTTTGCCATATTTGAAACTGCCTATACGTAAACTGCCATCCGCATTTAGTGCTTTTAGCGCGCTTAGGTCGATTTTTTCGTTACCTGTTTTTGCCTCTTTTGGTGCTGGGCTTGCTGTGAGATATTTATCCACCTCTAGCTGGTCGATATCTAAGTCAAACGTATAGAGCGGTTTGGAAAAATGGCTGATGCCTAGATTGCCTTTGATTTGGCTATCATCCAGCTTTACATTTAGCCCAGTTAGTGCAAACTTTTCACCATCCGCCTTAATGTTGACGTTTAGGCCAGATATTCGATATTTGTCGTAGGCAATGTTGCCAACGTTGAGCTTGCCATCAAGTAATAAGGCACCAAGTGCAGTTAAGTCAGCAGGTTTATTATTACCTTTTACTGGTTCATCAGATTTAACGATGAGTTTATTAAGGTCGAGTTTGTCAGCATTTAGGTTGAATTTGATGTTTGGTTTTTTGAAGCTAGTTACTGCAACGTCACCATTTAACTTTGTGTCATCAATACTTAGGTTGAATTTGCTGTGAGCAGATTCATTTTTGATATTGGTATTAAGCGCTAAATTAAAGCTACCTTGCATTTGACCATTTGGTAGGCTCGGGTCTTTAATATCTAAACTACCCGCAAGTTTTGGTAATTCAAAAATTAACGCTTCAAGATTGCCATTAAATGGAGATGAGAATTTACCGTTGATAGTGCGCTTACCCTGCACGCCAGAAATTTCACCTGAGATGCCGCTACTTTGTAAGGCTTTAGGTGACCCCTTAATGTCTGCCAATACTAGGTTTGCTTTGAATGAGTCGCTGGCTTTTTCTTGGCTGAAAGAGATGGTGGTTTTTTTGCTGATGACCTCATCTTTTTCTGCGATTAATTTAGGTGCATCCAAGTCAATTGCAATTTTGGCCCCACTAAATTGTCCTGCAATTGCTAGTTTCAGGCTGTCTATTAGAAATTCTTTAGTTTCAGGTTTTGCATCAACATCACCGCTTGCAGTAATGCTGACGGCTTTGCCGCCCAATAAATCACCTTGAATCGCAGCATCTAAACCCTTTGCAGAAAAATGCTTATTTTCTGGGTCAACTAAGAAAGTACCTTTAACTTTTGTTTGTGCAGAAATAGCGGGCTGACTAGCTGTAATTATAAAATCAGTCGCTAATTCAATAGGTTCTGCTAAGGCAACGTGGCCTGATTTCAGATTAAGTTTAGAGATGCTGTATTTTGCGCCAGTTCCTTCATCGCTATAACTAGCTGCTGAGTTGGTGATGTTAATGCCATCAATATCAAATTTGATTTGTTCTGACTCTTCTTCATCTTTACTGAGCAGGTCATCAAAGTTGGTTGTGCCGTCTTTGTATTTAACAATGTTTGCGCGCACGCCATCGACGTAAACCGTATCAACAATCAACTGCTTTTTGAGCAGTGGCAATAAGGCTAGTGATACTTGAACATTATCTACTGCGGCAAACTCTGAATTCTTTTTGTGCTCAGACAGCGAAACTTTACCTAAATTAGCGCCTATTTTTGGCCAAAAAGCTAATTTGATATCTCCATCAAGCTTGAGAGTTCGGTTCTTTTTAGCTTGAACCAGATCAATGACTTGTTGCTTATAGTCATTGGGGTTAAAGGTTGCTGCAATGACTGCTACTAGCAATATAAGCAGGGCAACGATGCCACCTAGGCCAAATAAGCTGTATTTAAGAAATTTTTTCATTGATTCACCCATCTTTAATTGATTGCTGACGATTCGTTCATGCTCCAGTCAGCGTTGAAAACACTTTAATTTTGAACTTAACTCAATGTACCGTCCAGTTAACCAAGCCTGTATAAGCAGTCACCAATACGATGACGCCAAATGCAATTCGATACCAAGCGAAAATCGTAAAGTCGTGATGGCTAACATAGCGGATTAGGGCCCGTACGGCAATCATGGCACTAATAAAAGCGAATATAAAGCCCGTCACCCAGACACCGATATCGTCTATGCTTAATAAGGCGCGGTCTTTATACATTGAGTAAATAGAAGCAATTCCCAGTGTTGGCACTGCTAAAAAAAACGAAAATTCGGCTGCTGCCTTTCGAGATAAGCCAAAAAACAACCCGCCAATGATGGTGGAGCCAGAGCGTGACATGCCTGGAATCAGTGCTACTGCTTGCGCAAAGCCGAGCTTTAAGGCATCAATAGGGCGAATGTCATCTACCGTTTCGATAGTAACGGTATGTTGACGTTTTTCCGCCCACAAAATAATAAAAGCCCCAACAATAAATGCAGTTGCAACTGGGACGGGTTTGAATAAATAAGTTTTTATTTTGTCACCAAATGCTAAACCTAAAATGGCCAATGGCAGAAAAGCAATGGCTAGATTGATGATGAGGCGATTGGCAATTGGATCGCGCCCAATACCTGCAAAAGTGCTGACAAAGCGAGTACGGTATTCCCATATGACGGCCAAAATGGCGCCAAGCTGAATGGCAATGTCGAATACATTGCGTTTTTCATGGTTCATGAAGTTGAGCAAGTCACCCGCTAATATCAGATGACCTGTGCTAGAAATAGGCAAAAACTCAGTTGCGCCTTCAACAACGCCAAGAATTGCGGCCTTAAGCAGTAAAATTAAATCCATAAGGCGGTCTATTTTGCCATACTTAAAAGTGCGGCAAGCAGATTTCCTGAGCCTTCTGGAACCTGACCATTAGGGGTCATTTTATCGATTAAGATAGGTAGTTTTTCAGCAATTGTAGTGCCGAGAGATTCAGGATTTGTACCAAATTTCGCGGCGAACTCTGCAAGGGTATTGCTGCCTAATACGCTAATTACTTGTTCAGCAGAGATAGGCAGGTTCCCGCCATTGCTCACCCAGGAGTTCGCTTGTTCGGTCATGCCATGAGCATTGAATTTTTCTAATATGCCAGCTAAACCACCATTTTGATTAAATAAATCCATGGCAATTTGTGCTATTTTTAGTTGCTCGTCGTTGGTGTTATTTAAAATCGCACGTGCTAGATTGTCTAGTAAACCCATCCTCAGTCCTTTATCCAGTTTGTAGTTTAAAAACGTTCTTCATGACGCAAATAGCGCCATTGACCAACAGGTAATTTACCTAAATTTACGCTACCGATACGAATACGTTTTAAGCCGACGACGTGTAGCCCCACCATTTCACACATGCGGCGAATTTGGCGTTTTTTACCTTCACGTAAAACAAATCGTAATTGATCTTCATTTTGCCAACTCACTTTGGCTGGCTTGAGTTTTTCGCCATCCAAACTTAATCCGAAATTTAAGCGTTTTAAATCGGCGTCGCTTAGCTCACCTGTCACTCTAACAAGGTATTCTTTTTCTACAGTAGAGTCTTCACCAATCAAATGGCGTGCCACACGGCCATCTTGAGTAAGTACCAACATTCCTGTGGAGTCAATGTCCAAGCGTCCAGCCGGCGCTAGTCCATGCAGCATTCCGCGGTGGAATTGTTTAGGGTGGTGGGTGTGCAGCTCGGGGTCATCCGGCCATTGGTTGTCAGGATGGATCAGCACGATTGCTGGCTGATAACCATCTTCAGCTTGTCCGCTGACATAGCCTACAGGTTTGTGAAGAATAATCGTGACGTTTTCTGCCTGATATTCTTGGGCGTAGCTACTGATAATGATTTCAGCATCAGGGTTGATACGTGTACCCAGTGTATCGATAATTGCGCCATCAACCTTTACCCAGCCATTAACAATCCATTCATCAGCCTCACGTCGCGAACAAATGCCACGTTCTGCCATGACTTTGGATAATCGAGGTAATTCGGTTTGATTAGAAGAGGCCTTGTTTGCAAATGTTTCTTTATTGCTGCGATTTTTATCAAACTCACTTGCTACAAAACCATCACGCGCCTTGCCGCCACGACGCGGTGGATTGCGATATACACCTTCACGATCTGCTTTATCACGGCTAGTTACATCATTTCTACGCATGTCAGGGTTTATTGGGCGTGGTGATGGTGCTCGGCTATCGGGTTTTATTTGCGCAGTGGAGGCTTCACGTGACTCATTAAAAGAACCATCGTGGCGATGATTGCGCTGACTGGATTTTTGGGTATTGTTAGTAGAAGTTGTGGGTTGTGTAACTTGAAAATCTGTATTTGTTGGCGCTATTTTCCTTGGAGGGGCCACGCTACGGTCACGTTTGGCATTATCTATACGGCGTACAGGCGCTTTGGTAGCTTTAACCTGTGTATCGTCTGATTTTTTGTTGAGTTTGAGTGTGGTCAAAATAGTCTGCATTCATTTAATTTGTAGGGGCATTTTAGCAAATATTCAGATATGCCCCTATTGATTAATTAAGCATAAAAACCATTAATTTTTTAGACTCTCGCATGATCCTTAACACTCTGACCAAATATAGTGAAATTATTTAGTAATGGCATTATTACCTTGAACAGAATATTATTTTTCTGTTTTTAGATTGATTTTAATCAAGTATTTATATTCAAAATTTACGATAATCTGTACTTAATCAAGTTTTAGAAAATTAAAAAAGGAATTTCTCTATATGGCTAATGTACTGTTCGATAATGGTAAACATATATGCGTGAAGTTCAGCGACCTTTCTGACTCGGATAAATCTCAAGGCGCAGTTCAATCAAACCAATTCTTGATTGTTAGTGACGGACATGGCGCCCTGATTGATCCAGGCGGCAACATGACTTATAACGCCTTGATGATGGGTATGGGGAAATATTTTCACTTTCGAAAGCTAAACTACATTTTGGCCTCGCATCAGGATCCCGATATCGTAGCGTCAATCAATAAATGGCTTGTGGGTACAGAGTGTAAGGTACTTGCACCGGCAATTTGGGAACGCTTTTTGCCACACTTTTGTAGTGTGGGAAATACTGAAGATAGGATTATTGGGATTCCCGATCAAGGCATGGATATAAAGTTGGGGAATGAAACTATTAAAGCTATTCCTGCGCACTTTTTACACTCTGAAGGAAACTTTCAGTTTTATGATGTAACCAGCAAAATCCTCTTTTCAGGAGACCTTGGAGCATCATTGGTTCACCATGATCTTGCAGCAGAACCTGTGACTGATTTTAACGCGCACTTATCAACGATGCTGCCCTTTCACAGGCGTTACATGACATCCAATAAAGCATGTCGTTTTTGGGCAAACATGGCACGTACTTTAGACATTGAGTCTATAGTGCCTCAACATGGGCGAGCGTTTGTTGGTAAGGCTATGGTAGACCAATTCATATCTTGGGTAGAAAATCTTGAGTGTGGAATAGATTTAATGACACAAGATAATTATAGGGTTCCTTAAATAAGTGGACTGGCAGTAATGTTAAACAAATCTGTTGGACAACAAAAAAGCAGGCACATGGCCTGCTTTTTTGTTAAGCAAGTAATTTAAACTTTTTGATAAACCTCGCTACCTTTTTTCACAAACTCAATGGATTTTTCTTGCATACCTTTGGTAAGTGCTTCTTTTTCATCAATGCCTAACTTGTCAGCGTAATCACGTACATCTTGAGTAATTTTCATCGAGCAGAAGTGAGGGCCGCACATTGAGCAGAAATGCGCTTGTTTTGCACCTTCTTGCGGCAAGGTTTCGTCGTGGAATTCCTTCGCTTTGTCTGGATCTAGACCAAGGTTGAACTGGTCATCCCAGCGGAATTCAAAACGCGCTTTTGATAACGCATTGTCACGAATTTGTGCGCCAGGGTGGCCTTTAGCCAAGTCAGCCGCGTGAGCTGCAATTTTGTAAGTGATAATACCTACACGCACGTCTTCTTTGTCTGGCAAGCCCAAGTGCTCTTTAGGCGTTACGTAACACAACATCGCACAGCCATACCAGCCAATCATGGCGGCACCAATACCTGAGGTAATGTGGTCATAGCCAGGAGCGATGTCGGTGGTGAGTGGGCCTAATGTATAGAATGGAGCTTCGCCACAATGCTCAAGTTGCAAGTCCATGTTCTCTTTGATGAGGTGCATAGGCACGTGACCTGGGCCTTCAATCATGCATTGAACATCATGCTTCCAAGCGATTTGAGTAAGCTCGCCTAGTGTTTTCAATTCAGCAAATTGCGCTTCATCGTTTGCATCGTAGATTGAGCCTGGGCGTAAGCCATCACCTAAGCTGAATGAAACGTCGTACTGTTTCATGATTTGGCAAATATCTTCAAAGTGCTCGTACAAGAAACTTTCTTTGTGATGTGCCAAGCACCATTTCGCCATAATTGAACCGCCGCGTGACACAATACCTGTCATGCGTTTTGCGGTCATTGGAATGTAAGCTAAGCGCACGCCTGCGTGGATAGTAAAGTAATCTACACCTTGTTCAGCTTGTTCAATTAGGGTATCGCGGAAAATTTCCCAAGTTAAATCTTCAGCTTTACCGTTTACTTTCTCAAGTGCTTGATAAATTGGTACTGTACCAATTGGCACTGGCGAGTTACGGATGATCCACTCACGTGTTTCGTGGATGTTTTTAACTGTAGATAAATCCATCACGGTATCGCCACCCCAACGGGTGCTCCATACCATTTTTTCCACTTCTTCAGAGATAGAAGAGCCGAGCGCAGAGTTGCCGATGTTGGCATTAATTTTCACCAAGAAATTGCGGCCAATAATCATAGGCTCAATTTCAGGGTGGTTGATGTTCATCCCCCCCCCCCCCCCCCCCCCCCCCCCCCCCCCCCCCCCCCCCCCCCCCCC
>CAYQZK010000020.1:11710-21665 GCA_964422015.1 uncultured Methylotenera sp. | reverse complement strand
TGCTCTTCGCATGCGAAAGTAGGTCACTGCCAAGCTCTTTATTTATACTAAATAACCTCCCTTGTGGAGGTTTTTTAGTTTCTAGCGACACCATTTCCATTTTCGCTCATGGTAACGAACCTGCTGAGACCAACGCTAGTTATAGTAAGCCTGTTTGAATTAGATTAGTGTTTATTTATACACTGTGTTTGCGCGGGTTTATTACTCTGAAGATGTGAGCACTGTAGAATCACACAAAGAGAAGGCCAGTCTAAAAATAACTGGCCTGTTGGAAAGAGTTTTCTAGTTTTAGTTACATGTCGATGCATCCTAGAAAACTTCAGCTTGTAGATGCTTGATGTTGTCGAGATTCTTCTTGCCTCGTGCCTTGAAGCACGATTTGGTGCTATATCTAACCGCTTACCTTTTCACCTAGTGAATTAGCATCGTTGTACTCAACCCATTTGCGAATTCTATTTGCATCACCAATGCGCGATTGTTTACCTACTGAATCTAGTAAAACAATAATCATAGGTTGGCCAGAAATTTCGGCTTGCATAACTAAGCAACGTCCAGCTTCATTAATAAAGCCGGTTTTAGATAAACCAATCATCCAGTTGCTGCCACGAACTAGAGAGTTTGTGTTTACTACGTTGATGGAGCGATCACGATTAAAAGGTGTAATGGCTTGTTTAGCTGTTGTAGATATTTCGCGAATTTGAGGATAGTGATAAGCAGCATTGACCATTTTTGCTAAGTCCTCTGCCGTTGATACATTGTTGCTGTCCAAACCTGACGAGTCTACGAAGTGAGTCGATTTCATTCCCAATGACTCAGCCTTGCGGTTCATGGCACGCACAAAAGCAATGATTCCGCCTGGATAATTACGTCCTAATGCTGAAGCAGCCCGATTTTCGGAAGCAATTAATGCAAGTTGTAGAAGCTCGCTTCGACTGAGTGCCGTTCCAATGCTTAGTCTTGAAGTTGTTCCTTTTAAGTAATCAACATCTTCGTTTGTTATGATGAGTATTTCATCCATAGGTAAGTGAGCATCTAACATTACCATTGCGGTCATTAGTTTTGTAACGGAGGCAATAGGGGTCATTTGGCTGGTATTCTTACCAAATACAGTTTCACCCGTTGCCTGATTAATTACTAATGCCTTTGCTGATGCTAGTTTAAGCGGTGAGCTACCATTGTAGCTATCAGCGTAAATTCTGGCAGCTTTAGAATTACGTAGACGGTAATTCACTCGCATTTTTCCAGACTTTTTTTGCACATATTTATGCTTGCTGGTAGAGACTGAGTGTTTATGCGCTTTCTTGCTTGCTGCGTGAGTAACGAATGGTGAGACGCTAAGCATCAGGGCGATATAAAAAATTAGAAATTTACGCATGATTTTTCTCAATTACTTTCTTTAACGTCATACAGTTACAACGGGATACTATATAAAAACTTTAGGTTTGTCATTAACAATGTTAACCATCGTATCTTTAATTGATGGATTCATTTCCAACATGGATAGTTGATAAGTGTTAGCTTTAAGATTAATTGCACCTATAATCCTCATTTGCATGAATAAGACTGAAGTATTCAGCAACATTTCATTTTAATTAACAACAGGAGCAGCATGGCTTTATGCCATTAATGCATATATGGTAACTTCACTCGTCATTATTTTCGTGATTGCTTACGCAGCTATTGCTTTGGAGCATCCTATTAAGATAAACAAATCAGCTTCAGCCTTGCTCGGAGCTGGTTTGTTATGGACTGTATATGCTCTTAGCACCAATGACCACGCTATCGTTGGGCATCAACTCAGTGAATCTCTAGCATCTACAGCACAAATAGTATTTTTTCTGATTGGTGCAATGACAATCGTAGAAGTCATTGACGCACATAATGGTTTTGAAGTGATTACCTCACACATTAAGACCACAAAATTATCTAGTCTGATGTGGTTAGTCAGTTTTGTGACCTTTTTTCTCAGTGCAATTTTAGATAATTTGACCACGACCATTGTAATGGTCTCACTAATGAAAAAGCTTTTAGATAAGCAGGAGGACCGTTTTTTATTTGCTGCAATGATTGTTATATCAGCTAACGCTGGCGGGGCTTGGACTCCCATTGGTGATGTAACTACGACTATGCTCTGGATAGGTGGTCAAATTACTGCACTTGCAATCATGAAAGGGCTGCTTATTCCGTCTTTAGTTAATCTTATCGTGCCATTAACTGTACTAACTTATTCTCTGAAAGCCAAAGTAGTCATTTCACCAATTAAGCAAGAAAGCACAAATTTTTTACAAACAGGAGATTTCGAGCGGAATGTCATGTTCTTTATGGGGTTGGGTGTATTGGTTCTAGTTCCTGCGTTTAAGACCATTACCCATTTGCCGCCATTTATGGGAATATTGTTTGGTTTAGGCCTCCTCTGGTTGGTTGGTGATATAGTTCATCGCAACAAAGATGATGAGGAAAAGCAACATCTGACGTTAGCGCATGCCTTGATGCGAATAGACATGAGTTCTATCGTGTTTTTTATTGGTATTTTATTGGCAGTAGCTACACTAGAGCATAGTCACATCCTTAATGCTGTTGCTACATGGTTAGATCAGACTATTGGCCGTCAGGACATCATAGTCATCATTATTGGATTGGTCAGTGCAATCGTGGATAACGTGCCGCTGGTTGCAGCCTCTATGGGTATGTATGACATAGCACAATATCCAGCAGACAGTTTTTTATGGGAGTTTATTGCCTACTGTGCAGGAACTGGCGGCTCAATTCTAATCATTGGTTCTGCTGCTGGAGTGGCTGCAATGGGCCTAGAAAAAATCCGATTCGGTTGGTACGTTAAAAAAATAAGTTGGCTTGCTCTGCTGGGCTATTTTGCAGGGATTGCAGCCTATATCGTGCAGTACAATATGACGCATTAAACGTTGTTCATTAGCTCGTTGCGTGCTTTGTGATGCCTAACGACTCCATAAATAAATCTATAATCGACTTACATATGAGAAAATTCTACCATCATCAAAATTCATTAGAATCGTTAATATGCGTACATTAGATTCACTCCTTTATAGCGCTGAGCATTTATGGACCAAGCCAGTTGAAGATGGCATGTGGCAAGCAGGCATTACTGATTACGCGCAAGATTTATTAGGGGACATCGTATTTGTTGATGCACCTCCTGTTGGAGCTAAGCTTATTGCAGGACAGCCTTGTGGCCTAGTTGAATCTGTTAAAACGGGCTCAGATTTACATGCGTTGGTGGATGGCGAAGTGGTTGCTATCAATCAAGATATTGTTAACTCGCCAGAATTAATTAATGATGATCCTTATAAAGCCTGGATCTTTAAATTTAAACCAGCATTGGTAGATGTAAAGCAGCAGCTATTAACGGCTACTGAATATCAGGTTCTAGTGGATGGACTGTAATATATTTTTCTAAAAGACTAAACGAACGGCGTTGATTAGGCGTTCAATTTCAGCTTTGATGTTGGAGGTCATTGTTTGTTCTATAACAGGTACTTCAGCATCTAGTATTTCATGAACTTTATCACCAAGCGCTTGTTGTACGGCGGGGAGTTCGGCATCAAGCGCTTGTTTGAAATCATTTTTTACTGTATCTGCCAGTGCTATAAAATCACGCTCTAAAGTTGTGCTTAATTCATTCGACAAGCTTTCATACAACACTGGGAAAGTGTCACCTAGTTTTTGCTCTAACTGTTGCTGAGATTCCAGTTGCAATCCGTTCAAATAGGTTTTTAGCTCTGATTGAGTTTGTTGCGTCAATCCTTGATATATGGAAGATAGCTCCGTTGCAAGATTAGCTTGATGGGTAGCTAAAATTTCTTCATGTAGGCGTTTTGCTTCAGTTTGGAGGGCTTGCTTAGCTTTTTCTACAGTTGATATCTCTAACTCGTTAAGTTTTTCTTGTAATTGCGAATTTAATAATTGCTCCATCATAGGGAACGTTTGTATGAGTTTGGCTTGCATTTCCACAACGCCTTTATCTTGCATTTGGCTTAACTCATAATCCAGATCCGCCTTAATAATGGCAGCATTGTTGTGTAACATGCTGGGTAATTCGGTAGCTAAATCTGCTTTTGACTTGTCTAAGAAATTTGAGGTTTTCTCAATTAATGATTGTTCAGCATTAATAACCGCCTGTCCTACTTCTTGGTTTAGGGTTTGTTTAATGTCTAGTGATAAAGATTGCTTTGCGACATCTATAGTTGCTTGTATTGTATTTACAAGCTCATCATGATTTGATTTTTGCAGATTGATCGATTCACTCTTAAGTGTTTCATACAGCTCATTTTGTAGATCAGTTCTGAGTTTTTGTGTTACAGCTAACTCAATTTCTTCCGCTAACTGGCGCTTTAGTTGAGGTTTTAACTGATCTGCAATTTTAGCGATAAGATCAGGGGTGATGCTGATGGATTGAGCAATAGGACGTGTTGTTGAATGCACTTCAGTTAACAGAGGAATATCATCTTCACGCATATTAAAATTCCTTAACTTTCTTTGTCAGCCATATTGGTTGATTTAATTTCATAACCACGATCACGGTAGAATCTAAACTTTGATCTAGCCGATGTCTTATCGGCTTCATCTAAACCAACTAATTCCACTAAATATTTGAACCTACTAAAAAACGGTGGATGCTGATCCTGTAAGTTAATCAATACATCATCTTGTAATAATAAAGAACCATTACTATCAAGCACTATGGGGGAAAACTGACCATAATCACTGTTAGATAGAGAGCTAGGTAAAAAACTGGTCGTAGACTGCTGCCAGAAGTGCTGTTGAAGTGCTGAGCTTACAGCATCATCTGGTGTAAAGATTGTTAACTGGCGACCTCTGTTAACAGCTTTATCGCAAAGGTCCGCAATTTTAGCGAACTTATTGGGAACATTAAAAAAGAACTCTACGCGCGTCATTACCTGTTGATCAATTATTTATTTTTTTGAGTGCGTGCGACCAGGAATTCAGTTAACAATGGTACAGGACGTCCCGTACCACCTTTTTCTTTACCAGATTTCCAAGCCGTGCCTGCAATATCTAAATGTGCCCATTCATACTTTTTGGTAAAACGGGATAAGAAGCAAGCTGCAGTAATGCTACCTCCTGCACGACCACCGATATTTGCCATGTCTGCGAAGTTGCTATCTAACAGTGGTAGGTAATCATCCCACATTGGCATGTGCCATGCACGATCCAATGCTGTTTCACCTGCTTGTAGTAGTTCTTTGGCTAAATTGTCATTGTTGCTGAATAGACCTGTAGCGTGATGTCCTAATGCGATTACGCATGCACCTGTTAATGTTGCAATGTCGACTACAGCGCTTGGTTCAAAGCGTTCTGCATAGGTCAGGGCGTCGCATAAAATTAAGCGTCCTTCAGCATCAGTATTTAACACTTCAATGGTTAAGCCCGACATACTCGTTAATACGTCACCAGGCCTAGTTGCGCGACCATCAGGCATGTTTTCACAAGTTGGGATAATGCCGATGACATTGAGTGGTAAATCCATTTCAGCAATTGTTTTAAATGTTCCAAGTACACTTGCTGCGCCGCACATGTCATATTTCATTTCATCCATTTCAGCACCGGGTTTTAATGAAATGCCACCAGTATCAAATGTAATGCCTTTACCTACCAGAACTATAGGTTTAGCGTTCTTTTTACCTTTTAAATGCTGTAATACAATGAGCTTTGGTGGTTCTTCACTGCCTTGTGACACGGCCAAAAATGAGCCCATACCTAATTTTTTGAGCTCATTGCGTTCTAGCACTTCAACTTTCATGCCATAAGCTTTGGCCATTGAAGTCGCTTGTTCAGCTAAATAAGTCGGCGTGCAAATATTAGGTGGTAAATTACCTAAATCTTTTGTTAGGCTCACACCTTTAGCTAAAGCTTGACCGTCAGCTAAACCTGCTTCAGCGGCTTTTACATCGTCAGTTAGATTGATATTGATATCTATTTTTTTAACGCCCTTTGTAGGCTTATCTTTTTTTGGATCCTCGTTTTTTTTCTTTTTAGCATCGAAGCGATAAGTGGCATCTAAGGTTACTTCAACCATGTGAGCAACTTTCCAGCGTATGCTTAAATCTTTTAAGGGTAGTTCTGCTAAGCAAGAAATTACTTCACTTGCACCACTAGAGGCCAAAGCCTTTACAGAGCTACGCACTGCTTTACAGTAGTGCTTTTCAGAAAATTCTTCTTTTTTACCCAAACCAACCAATAGTACGCGCTCACTTTTAGTGCCAGGAACGTTATGCAGCATAAGTGCAGTTTCTAGTTTGCCATCCATATCACCACGCTTAAGAATATTGCTGATGTAGCCAGTAGAGGCAGTATCAATATCCTGAGCTGTTTTAGATAGTTTTTGAGATTCATACACGCCGACAATCACACAATCCGTGCGCTGTTTTTCCGCATTGTCAGTTTTTATGCTAAATTCTATGGTGTTGGATTTCATCGAGTTCTAACCTTTCCTTTTGTTTAGGTAAATTATCGCGTGTTTTACACGTAATTCAAAGTTGTAAATAAATCATCATTAATAATCTATGTGTTTAGCTGCTGTTATTACAAACATCATATATGGCCTAAGGTTTACTGATTAGTTGCGTTCAATTATGAAAATCATCTCAAAATATTTATTAAAAGAGATTGTGGTTAATGTCTTGCTGATTACGTTAGCGTTGATAGCGATGTTTTCATTTATTGACTTGATAGAAGAGCTTGAAAGTTTAGGTAAAGGAAATTATGGTTTAGGCAAGGTGCTGTTATTTGTGTTGATGAGCGCACCAGGCCACGTGTATGACGTGATGCCTGTGGCCGTGCTTGTTGGTTGCATGATGAGTCTTGGCCAGTTTGCACGTTATTCAGAGCTGATTGTGTTAAGAGTGAGTGGAATTTCAATTTTTAATATGGCAGTTTTATTGTTAAAAATTGGCCTAGTATTTACCTTAATCACTTTCATTATCGGTGAGTTACTGACTCCATTGAGTGAGAAAACAGCACAGCGCATGCGCATTAAGGCGACTGATTCAGTTGTGGCGCAAGATTTTCGCTCTGGCCTTTGGGTGAAGGATGGCAATAGTTTTGTTAATGTTGAAGAGGTGCTACCAGATGCAACTTTACTTAATGTTCATATTTACGAATTTGACCAGAAATTTAGATTAAAAACTTCAAATACTGCACACAGTGCTCAATTCGAAGAAGATTTTTGGCACTTAAAGCAAGTAACTCGTACAAGCTTTGAAAAAGATACAGTGCATGTGAAGCAATTGGCTGAAGAAAAGTGGCGCTCATTGATTCGTCCAGAGCTGCTTAATGTGTTGTTAGTCATGCCCGAGAAAATGTCTGCTTGGAATTTATATTCTTATATTCAACATTTAGAAATCAATAAACAAAAAACGACGCGCTATGAAATGGCACTTTGGGCAAAAATGATTTATCCGCTAGCGTGTTTAGTCATGGTAATTTTGGCTTTACCCTTTGGTTTTATTCAGCAGCGAGCAACAGGCGCCAGTACTAAAATATTTATTGGGATTATGCTGGGAGTGGTTTATCAGATACTCAATCGAGTATTTGTACATCTAGGTTTGCTGAATGATTGGCCGCCATTATTTAGTGCCATTATGCCGACGATTATATTTTTACTAGCGGGTATCAGTATGTTGCATTACGTTGAGCACAAATAGTAAGCAAACAAAAACTATTTGGATTCAAATTTAATTCTACAGTTGAGTATTCTATCGTGGAGAAATAGCGCTTCGCGATCGACGATTGACCAAAAAAAACCAAGCCCAAAGGCCATTAAACTTATAGTGGCGAGCATATAGCGTATAGCAGCCATTTTTAAAGTCAATAATGCACCTGATTGCTGAATTAATTGTAGGTGCCAAGTTTTCATTGCCACGGTTTGGCCGCTTTTTGACCAACACCTCACAAAATACATGCCGATGCACAGCCAAAGAAAGAGTTGTAAAAGATATCTTTTTAATCCTTGTGTTGCGTCCCCAGCCAGCAAAATGTAAATATAAGCACAGGCAAAGCAGAGTGCAATGACCACTAAAGTGTCATAAATAAAACAAGCCCCAAGTTTAATCAGACTGGGGGCTTTTTTTAGAGGTGTTTTTTTATTAATTTGTTGGTTTTGCATATCTATATTTAAAATTTTTCCTCTGTAATGCATTACTCCAATTCAGCATCTGTATAAATATCCGGAGATTCAGTGCGTAAACTTTGTTGTTGAGATTCAGAGTATTTTTGATATTCCATCCATTTCTTGCGTAATTCTTGTTTTTTTTCTGGCGATAAAGCTTGAAATTGCTGATGTTTTTTTCTGGCATTTTCACGTTCATAAGGCGTCATTCTGCTCCAACTAGAAAGACGTTTTTGTACTAACTCTTGTTTTTTTGGGGGCATTTTTGAGTAGTCACGTGCAATATCTAGCATTTTTTCACGTTGCCATGGGCGTAAGCTATCCCATTCAGATGCAAGAGGGCTAAGCACTTTACGCTGAGCATCGTTCAACTGTGCCCAAGTTACATTGACGTCTTCAGCAAAAGCCAGGCCGCCAAAAAACAATCCTAAAATAAAGAGATATTTTAATCCGTTGTTGTGTCTAACCATGCGTCAAATCCTTGGTCTGCATATGCTTCTGGCGGTAGATCTGACGCCAACAAGAATGCATCACTACGTTCTAAATTATTAATGTCAAGTTGTTGTATAGCAAAAAAAGAAAACAGTATCGCAATGCCGATAAGTCCAATCATAATGAAGCGATGTTGCCCAAAGTATTGGCCTAAATTGCTAGAAGACCATTGTAGTGTACTTCCACTTTGATTAACTATGAGCTGATTAACTGTTTGAGATTGACGTTCCGCCAAGTGATTGACAGCTAAATTTCTGGCATTTGTTAATTGATTAGCGATATCTTGATTAATCTGCTGTGCATGAGTATCAAGTAATTTTGTCACTTGAAGTGCGACTTGAGTCTCTGCATCAATGGTTGTTGCCATATTGTTTTGTTCATTAATGTTTTGTGATATTTTATTTTCGTGTTTATTCATTGCTCGTCTCCTAGTTTTCCGAGCCATCGTTATTTAGTATTAAATCTAGTTGGTAGGTGTCGTCTAAGCCTAATTTTTCTAATCCTTGCCTTCTTAACTCGGCCGCCAAGGCGCGAACGGCGCGTGAACAATGTGTTTTTACACTGCCGCCGGAACACCCCATGACGCTAGCAGTTTCATTAACATCCATATCCTCCCAGTAACGCAGGATAAAAGCCTCGCGTTGACGTGCGGGTAGCTTTTCAAGTGCCTTTTCAATCAATTGTATGGTTTGACTGCGTTCAAGTTGTGAAGATGGTTCATCGCTATCATCTTCAACGTCAATGGTTTCTAAAGGGTCATGTTCTTCACCATCATTGTTTTGACCGAAAGAAGAAAGCAAAGTTGTCCACAAATTACGAACTTTTTGTCTACGCCAATAATCACGCATAGTATTTTGTAAAATGCGTTGAAATAGCATCGGAAACTCAATCGCTGGATTATTGCCATACTTATCAGCTAGTTTCATCATAGCATCTTGTACAATATCAAGCGCTGCATGATCATCACGCACGGCATAGACCGTCTGCTTAAAAGCGCGACGCTCTATGGCGATTAGAAAATCTGAAAGTTCTTTTGCAGTTGCCATTTCCCAAAAATCTTTAATTTACTGGATTAAATCGAGCTGGTTATTTAGTGGATTTCGAGTTTGAAGTATATCAGGTTTACATTTTGACCTAAGCTCACCTTTGGTTACAATCATTGTCAATTCATATAGTGGGTATAAGCAATGTGGAAATTAATTTTTGTAGGTTTGGCAATTTGGATTGCTTTCCATCTGATTAAGCGCAGTATGGGTCAATCACCGATACAAAACTCTGATAAAGTAAATACTCAAAATA
>CAYQZK010000020.1:0-11700 GCA_964422015.1 uncultured Methylotenera sp. | reverse complement strand
TGAAGATATGGTGGAATGTGCTACTTGTGCAGTCCATCTTCCAAGATCTGAGGCCTTCTTAGTCGCGGGTTGTTTCTATTGTTGCAAAGATCACATTAAAACCGAATGAATTTTTTTAAATTCAATTTTGCACGTTACTTTAGATTGAGTCTACCTCAAGCGATGAGCACATCTGGCGACTTATCACTACAAACCCGTGCAATTAATATTATTAATATTTTTAGGTTTTTACTCAGTTTAACTTTTTTTAGTTTCTTCCTCTATTTGGGGGAAATCAACTGGGTTGATTCAGAAAATGCAAATTTGTTTTTTAAATTATCAGCTGCATACTTGTTGTTGAGTATTGGTTTACTTGTTTTAAGTAGGTTAAGTCCGACAAGTTTAATGCGCTCGTTACCGGTGCAAATTGTATTCGATATTATCTTTATTACTTTATTGATGCATACGACAGGAGGTATTCAAAACGGTTTAGGTTTATTGCTCATTATCACCATTGTGACTGCTAGCTTGGTGAGTCAGGGTCGCATGGCGTTGTTTTATGCGGCGGTCGCTAGCATAGGCCTGTTGTTAGAGCAGAGCTATCAAATTATTAAGTGGGATTCTTCACCGCTTACCTATACGCAACCAGTGATGTTGAGTTTAAGTTGTTTTGCTACAGCATGGCTTGCATATAGTCTTGCTAAGCGTATGCATCATAGTGAAGCATTGGCCTCGGCGCGAGGCATAGACCTAGAAAATTTGGCACAAGTGAATGCTTTAATTACGCAAGAAATGCACGACGGAGTGATTGTGGTGGATCAAGATTTCAATATTCGTCACCATAACCTGCAAGCTGAATTGTTGCTATCCTTGCCTAAAGATAATGTAAGTTATCTTAGATTGGCAGACAGCGTTCCGGAAATTGCATTGGTGTTGCAGAATTGGCTAAAAGGTGAGGATAGTTCCGCAATCATTACAGTGGGCAATCGTGAGCTTAAGCTACGTGTGATGCCTATTCATCCTTTAAGCGATTGGCGTGAATTACCCCCAGTTTTAAATTCGCCCTTAAATCCATATTTTGGCGCGGTTATTTTTATTCAAGACTGGAGTCAATTACAAGCTGCTGCGCAACAAGCTAAATTGGCCGCTCTGGGCCGGTTAACTGCGAATATTGCCCATGAAATCCGCAATCCGCTAAGTGCGATTAGTCATGCTAACCAATTGCTACAAGAAGAAGATCACCTTTCTGCATCCACAGCCCGTATATTGCAGATTGTTGCTGATAATATTCAGCGTATAGATCAGATTGTCAAAGATGTGTTGGAGCTTAATCGTCGTGATCGTACTCATCAGGAGCCTATTGAATTAGGCCCTTTCTTATCTGATTTTCATACTCAATTTTGCGCGGTTGAAAAAATCCCTACACTTCATTTTCAATTAGATGTTCCCTTGCAAAAACAAATCATTAACTTTGATCAACGCCACTTGACACAGGTTCTGTGGAATCTTTGTAAAAATGCTTGGCAACATAGCCTTAAGAAGAATGCGAGTGTTTACTTACGCTGTGTGGAGGTGGGCAGAAATGGCATCAATATTGAAGTGATTGATGATGGTGCTGGTTTTGCTGATCAAGATAAACTTAAGTTATTTGAACCATTTTTTACAACAACAAATACAGGAAGTGGCTTAGGACTTTATATTTCACGTGAGCTAGCAGAAGCAAATGGGGCTAGCCTGCAATATCAAGCTTTGAGTACTGGTAGCGCATTTATCTTGCATTTAAATAAGTCCGCGCAAAAAAGGCATAATAGCGTATGACCTCAAAACCAAGCTGTTTAATCGTCGATGACGAAACTGATATACGTGAACTATTAGTGATGACGTTAGAGCGCATGGGTATTGATACATATAGCGCTAGCGGTGTAGAAGAAGCTAAGGTTTTATTAAAACAACGGCAATATGCGCTATGTCTTACCGATATGCAAATGCCAGATGGTACGGGCTTAGAACTAGTTAACTATATTTGTAGCCAACATGCAGGTTTACCTGTGGCCGTAATCACGGCCCACGCGAGCGCGGAGAATGCGGTTTTTGCGCTTAAAGCAGGTGCTTTTGATTACTTAACCAAGCCGCTTTCATTGAAACAGTTGCGCCCTGTTGTTGAGTTTGCATTAAAACTTTCCAACCAAGCGGTTGTTGGTGATTCTAATACTTTGGATTTGATTGGCGACTCTGAGCCGATTCAGTATGTGCGTAGCATGATCACCAAACTAGCGCGTAGCCAAGCGCCGGTTTATATCAGCGGAGAGTCTGGTAGCGGTAAAGAACTCGCTGCCAAACTTATTCATAAAAACAGCTCACGTAACGAAGGTACATTTATTGCGGTGAATTGCGGTGCAATACCTGAAAATTTAATGGAAAGTGAATTTTTCGGTTACAAAAAAGGATCATTCACTGGTGCTCATCAAGATAAAGAAGGCTTATTCCAAGCGGCTAATGGTGGTACGCTTTTTTTAGATGAAGTAGCTGATTTGCCGCTTGCTATGCAGGTGAAGTTGTTGCGCGCAATCCAAGAAAAGAAAGTGCGTATGGTCGGAGGCTCTGCCGAAGAAGCCGTTGATGTACGTATTATTAGCGCCACACATAAAAACTTAACTGAGATGATGGCCGAGGGGTTGTTTAGGCAAGATCTTTATTATCGCCTCAATGTTATCCAACTGAAAATGCCAGCTTTACGCGACCATCCAGCGGATATTCCTCTGTTGGCTAATTTATTGCTCACTAAATTATGCGCTAGCTTAAGAATACAGGTGCCGGAGATTGAGTTGGCCGCACAGGCTTATATTTCTAAATTGCCATTTCCAGGTAATGTGCGTGAACTGGAAAATATGTTGGAACGCGCCTTAGCACTGTGTGATGGTAAAACAATTACCACAGAAGATTTACTGCATGAAGGTATGGTTCAGATGGCACCCAATACTTCTAGTTTTGCTGGGTTTGCTGTCAACAATGATTCAATATCGAATTTGCCTGACTATCTCGAGCAAATTGAAAAAGAAGCTATTTTGAACGCCTTAAGTAAAACCAATAACAATAAGACAGCAGCTGCCAAACTGTTAGGAGTGAGCTTCCGAACTTTACGTTATCGACTAGCCAAATTAGGTATTACAAAAGAAAGTGATGCTGATTTGGATAGTGAAAATGACGAGACTCAAGCTGATTGATTCTCGTCATTTTAAGAATGATAAATTTAACTCAACACCAATATCAAATACGTAATATACATCCCACCGTTTACTAGTAAATGCCATACTTTTATGCCGCCTTTTGCCATCAAATAACGTAGCCAAATGGCTGCCATCAAGGTCATTGCCACGCCTAATGCTACTTCATGACGAGGCTCCCAAGGTGTGAGCATAATACCAATAGCAGGTAACAATGTACCTTGAAACACCATTGCACCAGTAATGTTGCCAAAGGCTAAAGTGTCTTTACCTTTGCGTATCCACAAAATACTGTTTACTTTTTCTGGTAACTCTGTCGCGATAGGAATAATGAGCAAGGAAAGCAGTAGAGCCGAAATGCCTAAAAGATGAGCGGCAGCTTCAACGCCGTGAATAAAGCCTTTAGCACCAGCAATAAGAAGAGCCAAGCCGATAATGAGTTGGGCGACGATTACAGCCATATTATTTGGCAGGCCGATTTTGCACAAGAACATTTCGCCACCTGCTTCAGTGGCGTGGCCGTCAGCCACAAGGGCTTTTGACGCATTAATAGTCATCATTACGTAGATGAAATAGATCATCACCATGCCAGCACCCATGCTATAGCGTACTTCAACCATAGTGTGGGGAACAAACATGGCTATGGCAGCAAAGCTAAATGCAATAATGAAAAAGTTTAGGTCGCGTGTTAAGCCTGTGCGTTCTGGTCTTAAATGCCCATGAGTGCCACGACGTTTCCATACGGAAATAGCCATGAGTGAAATAGATAATGTGGCCAGCATCAACGGTGCACCAAGAATCGAACCAACGCCAATTTCCTCGTTGGTGGCTACGCTTGATGTGCCTGCGAGCAGTGCCAGTAATGGCACCATGGTTTCTGGTAGTGCAGTGCCTACGGCGGCAAAGATGGAGCCTGTTACACCCTCTGAAATGCCTAGTTTTTCACCTAAATGCTCAAGTGCATTAGTGAATACTTCTGCTGCAATTAAAATCACAATCAGCATGAGAAATAGTTGAAAAAATACCATTTTGGCTTGTCCTTGATTTGAATATAGCGTGATTTTATAGGATTACTTACGTATGTCAGTCATTTTTAACTTAAATTTCGCATAGAATTAATCATTATGAAATCATATGCTATAAATGATGCAGGTTATGTGCTTAATGCACAGTTCATTGCTTCACCAAATTTTGATGCAAGAGCTGAGCATGAAATCAGTTTAATCGTTATTCATAATATTAGCCTGCCCCCCAATCAATATGGCGGCAATGGTATTATTGAATTGTTCACCAACCAGCTTAATCCAGCTGAACATCCTTATTATGCGGAAATTTACACGCGTAAGGTTTCAGCACACTTTCTGATTCGTCGCGATGGTGCGCTGATACAATTTGTGTCGTGTTTAGATCGTGCTTGGCATGCGGGTGTATCAAACTGGCAGGGCAGGGAACGCTGCAATGATTTCTCGGTCGGAATAGAGCTTGAGGGCTCAGATTTTGATGCTTTTGAGTCAGCTCAATATGAGACACTAAAAAATTTAATTAATCATCTCATTAATACGTATCCTATAAAGGCAGTTGTTGGTCATTCTGATATTGCACCAGACCGTAAAACAGACCCTGGTCCTTATTTTGATTGGCAACGTATTTCAACCCAAACAAATGCACTTTCAATAAAAAAATAAATCTATGCAAAAACTTATGCGAACAACAATCTTGGTTTTATCAGTCTTGCTTATTGCTTGTGGTGCAAAGGAGCCGGCAAGTAATAAGCAAGATGAAAATAAGCAAGTAAAAGCCATGCGCGTGACTGTGACGAAAGTGCTTAATGAATCGGTTGAGATTACTGAACAAGCAACAGGTACGCTAGAGGGTTTGATTGATCCAACAATTGCGGCAGAAGTGGCTGCACGCGTGGTTAAAGTCCATGTCAGTCCTGGGCAAAAGGTTAAGCAGGGCCAACTGATTGCCACTTTAGATGCCACTGATTTTGCAATGCAACGCAACGAAGCACAAACCGAAGTGTCACGAATAGAAGCCTTGCTAGAGAACCAATCTAAAATGGTTGCGCGCAATCAAGCTTTGGTGAGTAAAAAGTTCATTTCACAAAATGCAGTAGACGCGGATGCAGCCCAACAGAATGTGCTTAAGGAGCAGTTAGAGGGCGCTAAGGCACGTGTGGCTAGCATTAATCACAGCAGCAGTAAAACTAAAGTTTATGCACCTATCGGCGGAATTGTAGAGAAAAAAATTGTTGATACAGGTGAGTTTGTGAAGATTGGTGACCCCTTAGTACAAATTATCTCTAAGCAAAAACTGCGCGCACATTTACCTTTTCCTGAACATATTGGAGCTCAGCTCAAAGCGGGGCTTAAAGTACGCTTAACCACACCAATTAATTCAAAAACGGTGACTACGGTAATTCATGATTTAAAACCTATGATTTCAGAAGGCAGCCGCAGTATTGATGTAATTGCCGATGTGATGGATGAATCTGGATGGCAGCCAGGAGCCACCGTTACAGGTACGGTAGTTTTAGGTACGCAGAATGCCGCGCTGATGGTGCCAGAGCAATGTGTAGTTCTCCGCCCAGCAGGTGAAGTCGTGTATGTGGTGCGAGACAGTAAGGCATTTCAAGTGATAGTAAACACTGGCTTACGCCAAAATGGCATGATCGAATTATTGAGTGGTGTAAAAATCAATGACTCCATAGTTGTCGATGGTGCGGGTTTCTTAACAGACAATACGCCAGTAAAAATTGCCAGCAATACTGAAAGTAAACTATGACCTTGCCAGAGCTTTCGATTAAGCGCTATGTGCTGGCATGGATGTTGTCAGGCATTATTGTTTTATTTGGCATTATTGCCTATCAGCGTATAGGCGTAGATCGAGTTCCCTCGATTGAATTTCCAATCATTATGGTGAATACCACTTTGCGTGGAGCCAACCCAGACGTTATTGATGCAAGTATCACCAGTGTAATTGAATCTGCCATTAACACTACACCAGGCATTGAGCATATTCAATCTTCCTCATCTCCAGGTGTTTCTACCATTAGCATTACTTTTGCTCTCGATAAGGATATCGATGTAGCTTATAGCGAGGTGCAGTCCAAGGTGAGTCAGATATTGCGCCGCCTACCTAATGACACAGATCCGCCTACCATACAGAAAGTCGATACTAATGCGCAAGCTGTAATCTGGCTGGCATTGAGTGGTGATCGTACGATTCAGCAACTTAATTTATATGCCAATAATGTATTGAAGAAAAAGTTTGAAACTATCAGTGGTGTAGGTGAGGTAACAATAGGTGGGCGTCGTGATCGTGTGATTCGTGTCAATATTTTGCCCGAGCGTATGGCAGCTTATAAGCTTACGGCTAAAGATTTGATTGAGGCATTCAATCGTGAGCATGTGCAGTTACCAGGTGGTTTTTTGGTGAGTGCGCAGGCAGAGCAACTGCTCAAATTGGATCTAGAATTTCACAATATTAAAGACTTGGCCGAATTGGTCGTGGCGACGAAAACAGGTGTATCTATTCGCCTAAAAGATGTGGCGAAGATTGAAGATGGCATTACCGATAATAGACAGGTTGCCCGTTATAACGGCAAGCCGACAGTTGGTATAGGTATGGTGAAAATAGCCAATGCCAATACTGTAGAAATTATTAAAGAAGTTGAACGACGGCTCGAGAAAGATATTCGCCCTAACTTGCCGCCCGGTATGGTGCTCGAGGTTTCGACCAATGATTCCATTTTTATTCACCAGCTCGTTGCTTCACTGAAAGAACACTTGGTAGAAGGTACGCTCTTCGCCGCCTTGATCGTACTGATTTTTATGCGCTCATTCAGCTCTACGCTCATGATTTGCTTGGAAATACCTGTTTCACTACTTGGTGCCATTGCGGTGATGTATTTTGCTGGCTATACCTTTAACAGTATGACTTTGCTCGCGCTTTTGTTGTTGATTGGCGTGGTGGTGGATGATGCTATTGTGGTACGGGAAAGTATTTTGCGTCATATGTCAGGTGAAATAGGCGCTGGTCTTAGTGCGCAAGACTTGAAAAATCCACGTGCTGTGGCTGCCTTTCGTACCCAAGCAACGGTAAATGGTAGCAATGAAGTAGTATTCGCCGTATTGGCGTCATCGGCTGCACTGGTGTGTATATTTGCCCCTGTGATTTTTATGGATGGCATCATAGGCATGTTTTTTAAATCTTTTGCCGTGGTGGTCACTTTTGGGGTCTTAGTTTCCTTATTTGTTTCACTTACGCTCACACCCATGCTTTGCTCCCGCTATCTGAGCGTCACAGTCAATGAGAACGCACTTTACCGAGGTGTGGGCCGTGTTTTATCCAGCATAGATAATCTATATAAAAAATTATTGGGCATTACGCTTAATCACCGTGGTTTGGTGTTGCTAATCACACTGTTATTGGTTGGTTTTACGGGATATTACACACTCAAGAATGTAGAAAAAGATTTTGTGCCAGAAACAGACGAAGGTAGCTTTAGCGTTAGTGTTAAAACACCCTTAGGCTCAAATTTAGCTTATACCGACTCACGTCTTAAATTGGTAGAAGCTGTTATTGCAGGGCATAAAGATGAAGTGGCAAGCTATTTTGCTACTATTGGCGCTGGTTCGCGTGGACAAGTGAACCAAGGCAATGTCAACGTTCGATTAAAGCCCAAAGAAGAGCGAAGTAAAAGTCAGCAAGCACTGATTAAAGAGTTGAAAGTTGAATTGAATAATATACCTGGTGTGCGGGCAATTCCCGCACCAAGCTCTATGGTTCGTGGTCAGCGTTCAGAGAAATTACAATTCAATCTCACAGGCGCTAATTTACAGGAAATCGGCCGTATTTCTAAACTCATGCAACAAGAGCTCAGTAATAAAGCGGATATGGGCAAGGTGGATATTGACGTTCAATTAGATTTGCCGCAGCTCAATATGCAGATAGATCGTGCAAAAGCGGCTAGTTTAGGCATCAATGCTAATGATATTGCAACGGCGGTCAGCCTCTACGCAGGAGGCATTAATGTGGCAAAGTACAATGAGACCAATGGTGATGGTCAACGCTATGATATTCGCCTTAAAACTAATGAAGATGAGCTCCAAAATGTCGCGGATTTAAGCAAAATTTACTTGCGTAGTGGCACGGGTGAGTTAGTTCGCATTGACGCCGTAGCAAGCTTTAAGCGCGAGCTGGGTGCAGCTGTGATAGGGCGTTACGATTTGCAATATGCTGCTAATTTTTACGCTAATCCTAGTATGCCGTTAGGGGAAGCGGTTGAAATTGTGAAAACAACAGCTAGTCAATTAGTGCCGCCAGATTACACACTAAAATTAACAGGACAAGCAGAAGAGTTTGGCAAAACACTTAGTAACATTAAGTTCGTATTTTTGCTCGCATTTGTGCTGCTCTATATGGTGCTAGCCAGCCAGTTTAATTCATTCATTCAGCCGTTAATTATCATGTTGGCACAACCTTTGGCAATTATTGGTGGACTAGTTGCATTGCTTATTTCAGGCGACACACTCAATATTTACTCCATGATAGGTTTGGTGTTGCTCATTGGTTTAGTCGCTAAAAATTCTATTTTGTTGGTTGATTTAACTAACCAACTAATAGAAAAAGGTGCCAATATTAATGATGCTCTAAAAGAAGCCTGCCCAATTAGATTGCGCCCAGTGGTAATGACATCACTCACCATCATTTTAGCGTTACTACCAGCGGCACTAGGCTTGGGTGCCGGTAGTGAAACCAATAAACCGCTATCGGTTGCGATTATCGGAGGCATGATTTCATCTACCTTGCTTACGCTAGTGGTGGTGCCAGCGGCTTATTCATTGGTCATGGGAGCTGTAAGTAAAATGAGTCGTCAGAAAGCCTAAAGCTACTATTTTTAACTAGATGTTGTAATCAATAATCAACGGCGCATGGTCACTAAAACGCTGATCTTTATAAACGCTGGCAGCAACCGCTTTTTTGGCAATTTCAGGTGTGGCGATTTGATAGTCTATACGCCAACCCACATTTTTAGCCCAAGCTTGGCCGCGATTACTCCACCAGGTGTAGCATTCATCCGTGGTATCGGGATGTAGGTTGCGGTAAACATCTACCCAACCAATTTGATTAAACAATTCAGTCAACCACGCACGCTCTTCGGGTAGAAAGCCGGAGTTTTTACGATTGCCCTTCCAGTTTTTTAAGTCAGCTTCTTTGTGTGCGATATTCCAGTCGCCGCAAATGATCACCTCACGGCCACTATCTTTTAAGGCTTTAAGTTGTGGCATGAAGCGTTCCATGACGCTGAACTTGAATGCTTGACGTTCTTCACCGCTGGAGCCTGAGGGCATATAAAGTGACACTACACTTAAGTTACCAAATCGACACTCTATGTAGCGCCCTTCAGCATCAATATCGGTCACGTCGCTTGCGGAATAGATTGAAGAAGCATTGCTTAAACCTTCAATCACCGCATCTGGCTTGGTTTTTGAGTAGATGCCTACACCACTGTAACCTTTCTTCTCGGCATAATGAAAGTAGCTGAAATAACCTTTCATATTCAGCATGTCGTCGTGCATATCTGCGGCTTGCGCTTTAATTTCTTGCAGGCAAATAATGTCAGCCTGTTGTGTTTGCAACCACTCATACATGCCTTTGTTCTTGGCTGAGCGTATGCCGTTTAGGTTTAGCGATATAATCTTCAAAACTTTATCCTTGATTAAAAATAAGTAGGCTTTATGACCCAGCAATTAGAGCAGTTCAAACAAGAGTTTATCGCATTTGCCATTGAAAAAGAGGTGTTGCGTTTTGGAGAATTTAAAACCAAAGCTGGGCGCTTAAGCCCTTATTTTTTCAATGCAGGCTTATTTAATGATGGCGTAAGCTTGATGAAGCTCGGTGAGTTTTATGCTGCCGCTATTCAAAACTCGGGTATTCAGTTTGATATGTTATTTGGCCCTGCTTATAAAGGCATTACATTGGCTGCCAGTATTGCGATTGCTTTTGCCAAAAATGGTCGCAATATACCTTATGCCTACAACCGCAAAGAGGCTAAAGATCATGGAGAGGGTGGCGTGATTGTGGGTAGCCCATTAAGCGGTCGTGTACTCATTATTGATGACGTGATTTCAGCGGGTACTTCTGTGCGTGAATCGGTAGAGCTTATCAATGCGAGTGGCGCCAGTGCTTGTGGTGTTGCGATTGCGATTGATAGACAAGAAAAAGGGTTGGGGGAACTTTCTGCGGTGCAAGAGGTGGAGCAGAACAATCAGATTCCAGTATGCGCCATCGCTAATTTAACTAATTTGATGCATTACTTGCAAAATAAACCAGAAATGGCGCATTATTTGCATGCGGTAGAGGCTTATCGTAAGCAGTATGGTGTAAGTTAAAAGTGACTACACCATATCTCGTTAAAACCTATGACTTTTGAAAACTGAGATCACTATGCCAACAGTTGCTTCAAAATGGACAAGTATTTATAAACAAAGCGTGTGTTGCTTTGCTTTGTCGTTTGTTGCAACTTCATTTGTTAATGCAGAGGGGGGCAAAATTCTTAAGTGGAAAGATGAAAAAGGCGTGACGCATTATGGAGACCGCATTCCTCCACAATATGCCAACCGCGAAAACACCACGATTAGTCAGCAAGGTATTGCGGTAAGGCAGAATAAGCCTATAACCAATCAGAATCAGGCTCTAGATGTTGCTAAGTTAGAACAGGACAAAAAAGATAAAGCTTTGTTAGGTGCTTTTAGCAATGAAAGTGAAATTGATTTAGCGCGTGATCGTAATTTGCAGTTAGATTTAGTGTCACTGGAAAATTTGCAGCAAGATAAAAATAATGTGCAAAAGCGTTTGGTCGACAATAAAAAGTCTGTTGATGCTTTAACCAAACAAAAAAAGAAAATTCCACCCGATTTAAGTGCTGATATTGCTAATAATCAGATGGTAAATGCTAAATTGGATCAGCAGATTAGTGAGCGAAAATTGGTGATAGAGAATACTCGCCAACGCTTTGAGCAAGATAAGCAGCGATATATTGCCCTGAAATATCCAAACGCTAGTAATCCTCCCGGAGAAACACTAGCTCCTGTAAATGATGTTGCAGAAAAAACGACCTCTAAGTCAGTGACTCCTAGTGGTCGTTAACGAGTTAGCTCGTTAATTTTTTCTTGAGCAAATCATTCACCTGTGCAGGGTTCGCTTTACCTTTTGATGCCTTCATAGCTTGACCTACCAATGCATTAAAGGCTTTTTCTTTACCTGCTTTGAATTCTTCTACCATTGCGGCATTGGCGGCCAGCACTTCATCAATAATCGCCTCAATTGCACCAGTATCTGATACCTGTTTTAGACCTTTAGCTTCAATGATGGCATCTACGTCAGCATCATCAGTCCACATGGCTTCAAATACTTGTTTGGCTGCATTGTTTGAAATGGTAGCGTCGGCAATACGCTTGAGTAAATGTGCTAACTGTGAGGCCGAAAC
>CAYQZK010000019.1:0-22011 GCA_964422015.1 uncultured Methylotenera sp. | reverse complement strand
CTTCTTTTGAACCTGGTTTTGGAGGAGGTCCAGACTTTGAGCTTGGCTCATAAGTAACGTAAGCTCTATCACCTAAAACACGCACAAACTCAGGATTTTTGCCAATAGGGACAAGCTTAGGGGAGTTAGCACCTGTTGTGTCAATTACTGACATATTGCCATCATCTTTATTAGCAGTAATCAGCCACTTTCCATCTGCAGTCACACCAATCCCTCTAGGGCCCTTAGCGCCAACACTCATCTGACTTTTAGTCTCCATGGTGGCAAGATCGATTACTGTAACTTCACCATCTTGGTTTGATACGTAAGCTATGCCTTTTTCCGCAGCAAATGCACAAGGCGTAACGGTGAGCCCTATAGCAAACGCTAATGCGATTTTAAGTTTTGAATGAGAGTGGTCTTGCATGAAATAAGTCTCCTGAAAATTCAGCGTGGATATGACGCCAACTGTAAGTACAAGTTAAAGCCTGATTTAGTTTTTAACCCTATGAAAAAATCGTAATTTATATCGGGAATTATTCCCGCATTCATTTGCGGAGTTTTTGCCTATCCCACATATTATCAGACACACTAAGATTAGTAATTAGTGATAATAAATCGTTCACTTAGCAAACTGTTTATTTTTGAACTTATTACTAGTGTAGTCATTTAATAAAATAGGGTACTCCAAAAACAGACAGCATTTACGTTTAAACATGATGCGCAATTAGGCTAATTGTTATTGCCCACCAGTGCTATGTTCTGATGTATATATTTCAAAGACATGCGACAGATCGTTCGATAAGGTAGAATTTATTTTTGACATGCTCAAGTTGTTTTTTACTACATAGCCATAGATAAAAATTCTCGTAGTTTTAAAATAAAACGCAAAATTAAGATAAAACCAATATATGAATACACCCAAAAGCACAATACTTGTTCCATTTGCATCCGATGGCTCTTGTTTCAATCCATCACTACGTTGCCCAATATCTGGCAAATATACTGTAGGTGAAAGTGGTAAAGAATCTGCGTATGATGATTTTGAAGATGCGCTTGAGCACATCAAGATGATGTACAAAGCTAGGTGGCGACGACCCAATGAAGATGGTGAGTAGGAGGTTGTTTCAGTAGAAAAATGGGAGTTAATGCCTAAAGATTACTAGCCTAGTAAGAGAAATCAATTAGGCAAAAGTATCTATTTTTTTGCCCAAATGAGGCGGGTTGTTTGGAATTACATTAGAGGCTACTTGAATCAATTGCAGTGCACTTTGAGCATTAATATCCATGGCTTTCTTCATTACAGCAAGCTGTACTGCATCAGCATTAGTTGATTGACTAACATTGCTTGCTAACGAGCTAATTCCTGAAATATTCATGTGCCGTGATCTCCGTGTTTTGCGTCGTACATTAACTTCATCGAGGCGGTCAAGTTTCTCCTTGCAACCCCGCCATACCAAATTTTATCCCATAGATCGGTAACTTTGTATCTAACGTATTTCAATAGTTTTTCAATTTTTTACTATTTATTAACGATACAGAGTGCATTTTTTGATATCAAGAAATAGCAGATGGAAGGTAATGTTTAAAGATAAATGGTAATTTTTATAAAACGGGCTTGACAGCTCACTTTAATATCATCAAAGTAATAGCACTTTTACTAACAGGGGGGAATAAATGAATAAATCTGAATTAATTGACTCAGTAGCAGCAAGTGCTGGTTTAAGTAAAGCAGCAGCAGCTCGTGCGATTGATGCTACTACAGCAGCAATCACAGCAGCGCTTAAAGGCGGTGACTCTGTAACACTGATTGGTTTTGGTACATTTAAAGTAAGTCAACGCGCAGCACGCACTGGTCGTAACCCACAAACTGGTGCAACACTTAATATCGCTGCACGTAAAGCTCCAAGCTTTACAGCTGGTAAAGCATTGAAAGATGCCGTGAACTAGTTTTATTGTTTTTAGTTTTACTGAAAAAGCCGCTTTAAACAGGGTAACCGTTAAAAGCGGCTTTTTTATTTTGTTTCTATTGAACTTGTGGTTCTATAAAACTCCCTACCGATTTTAATTACATCGACCATCTAAAAATATTTTCAAATGATCAATATTAAATATCCTCAAATTTTATCTGTTCTGTTTATGAGTTTGTTGTTATCAGTGTCTGTGCAGGCGCGCGATGTTTCAAATGAGCAGTATGTTGTTACTGAGGCGAAAAAGAATTATGACAATGCTAAATCTAACTATGATGCAGCCACCGTGTTGGTGAACGAACAAAAACAACGCATCGCACAAGACCAAGCAGCGCTTAAAGAAAAGCAAAAGAAACAAGCTGCAGCAAAAAACAAATTGATTAAGGCACAGGCTTTGCTGGATAAGCGACAAAAAGAGCTTAATGCTGCTTGGGATAATGGCGGACGTTAAGTAAGGTGTTAACGAGTAAAGCAATGTAGAAAAATAGAATAAAAATTACACTAGGATAATTATGACTGCAACAACCAATATCAACCTAAAAGTGCCTTTCGCAGAAAAAGATCAAGCCAAAGCACTGGGCGCTAGGTGGAATGCAGAATTAAAACTTTGGTACGTGCCGCAGGGGTTAGATACGGCGCCTTTTGAGAAATGGTTGACTACTTCAAGCTCATCACAGGCCGTGTTTAAAAGTGCTACAAAGTCAACACCAGCAGTAAATAATCAAGCGGAGTTTCAAGAAGATGATTTTGATGCCATTAACGCACAATTGCGTGATGCTTATGAGATGCGTGAGTTCGATGAGGTGTAGAGTTTAGTGAGTTTGTTTATATCGATGATATAATGCACGCCGTTTTTGCGGTTGCTATACTTTTTTCTTAAAACGTCAAAAATTAGAGCAATCTGTAGGCATCCATTTTTAGCTTCTCGTTTTGAGTGGCTTTTTAATTAACAAAGTTAGGAAGTAATATGAGCCAAATTATTATTGATCACAATCCATCTGAAGAAAAATTAAAGCAATTAGGCGTGTCTAGCTGGTCTATCTGGGATTGCGCACCTTCTAAATTCCCTCTTGATTTCGGTATGACAGAAAGTGCTTATGTTCTAGAAGGCGAAATTCGCGTAACACCTCAAGGTGGCGAAACAGTTGTAATTAAAGCAGGTGATTTTGTTGTATTCCCAAAAGGTATGAAATCAAACTGTGAAGTCACTAAGCAACTGAAAAAACACTATAAGCACTCATAATTGCAATTTAGTGAGTGAAGCATAAAATGAAGCCTTGAGAAATCAAGGCTTTTTTTACGTCAACAGGAGATGAAAATGAGCGCCATTAAAGTAGAAAAACCGAGTGCTAAGCAATTAAAGGAGATGGGAGTCTCTGATTGGCCCACTTGGTCGAAAGAAGTTTCTCAATTCCCTTGGCATTTTGGCACTCAGGAAGTGGCCTATATTTTAGAGGGGGAGGTCACAGTGACGCCAAAAGATGGCGGTGATGCAACAAGTTTTCAGGCAGGTGATTTAGTCACGTTTCCAGCGGGTTTATCTTGCACATGGAATATTAAAAAGGCGTTACGCAAACATTATCAGCTTGGATGATGAATGTTTCCTAGATTTCTGTTTGTAGCGCAGTTTGTAGCAACAGAATCTGTTGAGGGTTTAGTTTTTGGCCTTTCTTTGCAGAAATGAGAAAAGTGTCTTCTGCGCGATTACCTAGCGTATTAATTTTTGCGTTATGTAGTTCAATGCCGTGAATGAGAAACTGATGCGCTAGCGTTGCTAATAGCCCTGGCCTGTCATTAGCGATAATTTCGACCTTATGATTGTGGTGTTCTGTTTCTTCAATAATTGTGATTTGTGTTTGAATCGGCATATGTTTTACTTGTCGACTGATTCGACCTTTGAGTGGCGATTCTAACTGTATGTTTTCATCTAGTTTTTGTGTCAATTCCACTTCAATAAATCTTAACAATCCACTGTAACTAACTGACTTACCTGATTGATCTAAAACAATAAAACTATCTAAAGCGTAAGCGTGATCTGTGGTGTAAATTTTTGCTTCTACAATGCTATAACCCATGCGGTCAAAGAAGTTACAAATTCTTGCGAATAAGTCATTTTGGTCTTTAGTATAAATCATGACCTGAATGCCATCACCGCTAGGACTTAATCTAGCACGCACAATCGGGGTGTTTGTATTTAAGTGCGGAGTTAACAGGCGGCTATGCCAGGCGATTTCATCACTCTCATGGCGTGCAAAGTAATGCATACCAAATTGTGCCCATAATGGTTTGTAAGAGTGTTCGCTTAAGCCAAATTTTTGCAATTTGTCTGCAGCTTCAGTTTTACGTAATTCAATGGCTTGTTGAGGAGCGGTGATGTTGTTTGCTAGTGTACGTTTTGTTGCAATGAATAAGCTTTCAAGAAGACGTGCTTTCCAGGCGTTCCAAACCGCTGGGCTAGTGCCGCGAATATCAGCTACAGTGAGTAAGTAAAGTGCAACTAATCTTCGCTCATTGCCGACAAAATGTGCAAATGCTTCAATGACGCTAGGGTCTGATAAGTCAGATTTTTGAGCAGTTGCAGACATTTTTAAGTGCGACTCTACTAGCCATGACACAAGTGCAATATCTACTTTTGGTAAACCGTGTTGTTTGCAAAACCGCTTAGCATCAACTGTGCCTAGTGTTGAATGGTCGCCGCCTCGGCCTTTGGCAATATCGTGAAATAAAGCGGCAAGATAGAGTAAATGAGGGGCATCAAACTCAGCAAATAATTGGCTACAAAGAGGAAACTCATGTTTGAGTTCTGGTTTTGCAAAGCGACGTAAATTGCAAAGTACGTTGAGAATGTGTTCATCTACAGTGTATACATGAAATAAGTCGTGTTGCATCTGGCCGATAATTTTGCCAAAAGCGGGTATGTAGCAGCCAAGAATGCCATAACGATTCATTGCGCTTAAGGCATGATTCACACCATTAGGCTGCGATAGTATTTCAATAAAGTACTGTTTATTTTTGGTGTCTTGCCTAAAGTCCCGATTCACTAATTTTTTAACACGTTGCAAATTGCGCAATAAGGATGCGCTCATGCCACTTAACTCTGGGTGCTGTTGCAAGAGCAAAAATGCTTCCAAAATAGCGTTGGGATGTTGTTGTAACAGTGCTGCAGTTTTGGCAACCAGTAATTGATCGTGCGCTTCAAAATGACTATTGATTGGCTTGATTGCAACGGGGGATTTGTTGAGCATTTGCTGCAGGGATTTCAGCAGAATTTCGTTGATTAAACGCACAAATTTAACGCTGCGATAATAACTTTGCATGAGCTGCTCACTGGCACGTTTGCTCGGTGTAGTCACGTAGCCTAAGGTGCTGGCAAGCTCATTTTGAAAGTCAAATAAAAGTCTATCTTCTCGGCGACCACTTAAAAAATGGAGGTGTGTACGGAGTTGTTGCAGTTTTTGTTCATGCTGGCGAATTTGGCGTGCTTCTAGTGATGAAATGAGATTTTGCTTTACTAAAGCTGACCAGTGATTGCTAAGGTTGTAATCTAATTTGAGATGCATATTCAGGCTACGAGTTAGCCATATCATCATGTGCAGGTCACGAAGTCCACCAGGACTTTCTTTAATGTTGGGTTCTAAATTGTAGGCGGTGTCATTAAATTTGGCGTGCCGCTTATTTTGTTCGTTGAGCTTGGCTGTAAAAAAAGCTTGAGCATCCATTGCACTTATCATGTGGCTTAAAAAGTCTTGATATAGCGTAGAGTTTCCAGCCAGCAGTCGAGATTCAATCAAATTGGTTTGTACGGTGATGTCTTTTTGTGCCTCGGCAATGCACTCATCTAAGTTGCGGACACTATGGCCGACATTTAGGCCTATATCCCATAGCAGACCAATCAGCGATTCAATCGATTGATTCAGACTAGAGTTGTTGACGTCTCTGTCTAGTAAAATGAGGAGATCAATATCGGAATATGGATAAAGCTCACCACGTCCATAACCGCCTACTGCTATTAGGCAGCAATTTTGATTGCCACTGATGTCAGACCAAATTTGCGCAAGTAAGCTATCAATTAATTGACAGTGTTGCTTGAAAAGTTTTGTGGTGTTGGGTTTTTGAGAAAAATTGCTTTTTAGCGTTGTAAGCCCATTTTTAATATGCTGCCGCCAATATGCAACATCATTCATTTGGGTGGGCTTTTTTTCAACGCTAGCATTCATAAGTGCTGGTGTGTTTACTTGATGAAATCAGGGGCCGGTGGTGAGCCGCTTGATAATGTCATAACCTCATAGCCAGTATCAGTAACTAAAATGGTATGCTCCCATTGCGCTGATAGACTGCGATCTTTGGTGACAATTGTCCAGCCATCAGGCATTTGTTTAATGTCGCGTTTGCCTACGTTAATCATAGGCTCTATGGTAAACATCATGCCCGCTTGTAATTTTAAGCCTGTACCTGCTTTACCGTAATGCAAAACTTGAGGGTCTTCGTGGAATAATTTGCCTATGCCGTGACCGCAGAACTCACGCACTACACTGTAGCCACTTTTTTCGGCAAAGGTTTGAATAGTGTGGCCAATATCTCCCAATGTAGCTCCTGGTTTCACCTTGCTAATGCCCAGCCACATCGCTTGATAGGTAATATCGCATAGGCGTTTGGCTTGAATAGACGGGTCGCCAATGCAAAACATGCGGCTAGTATCACCATGGTAGCCATCTTTAATTACAGTAATGTCGATATTTACAATGTCACCATTTTTTAGTGCTTTGTCGCTAGGCACCCCGTGACAAATCTGTTGGTTAATTGAAGTGCAAATTGATTTGGGGTAAGGTTTGTGTCCTCCAGGAGCGTAATTCAGTGGTGCTGGAATGGCTTTTTGTACATCCACAATGTAATCGTGACATAACTTATCTAGTTGGTCAGTTGTAACGCCATGTACAACATGAGGGGCAATAAAATCAAGCACTTCGGAGGCAAGCCTGCCTGCGATGCGCATTTTTTCGATATCTTCTTGGTTTTTAATGGAGACTGCCATAGGATTCAATGCTTGAATAGATTTAATGGTGCATTTTAGCATAGCCCATTCGCTGTTGCTGACGCTAAGGTTTTATCTTTGATCTAGTCTTTAAATCAACAGATAGCGTTACTTTTGTACTGTTTTTTATCTATTTTTTAACTAAAATCCAGTGTATTCTTTGCCTTGGTAAAAGGAGATTGAAAAAAAATGGTATTAGCCCCAGTAGGTGAAGCCGCTAGAGAGATAAGTGCTTGGGTCGAGTTTATATCCAAAGCAGAAATTCCCGTGCTAAAACAAACTGCACGCGAAGTGGGTCGTCTTAAAGAAGATGAAGACAACCAAAGTGCACGTACCATAACTGCTGCAGTGATTAACGACCCGATGATGGTGTTCAAAGTGTTGTGTTATTCGCAACAACACAAAGGTCGTAACCAGTTGCAAGATTTACTTCAGGTTGAACAAGCTGTTTTGATGATGGGTGCTACGGCTTTTTTTAATAACATCCCTGTGAACTTTTTAGTTGAAGATGCACTCAAGACCAATCTGCCAGCATTAACTCATCTACTCAGGGCGGTTAGGCGAGCGCATCGCGCAGCATTTTTTGCTGTTGAATGGGCAATCCACTTACAAGATTTGCATTCTGAGGAGGTGCGTATTGCGGCATTGCTGCATGATTTGGCTGATTTGTTGATGTGGTGCTTTCAGCCAGAGAAAATGAATAATATCTGTGTAATACAGCAAGAAAACAAAGCACTGCGAAGTAAAGCTGTGCAATTAGAGGTGCTAGGGTTTACCTTGCATGATTTACAGAAAGAGTTGGTGGAGGCTTTTGCATTTCCACCATTGTTATCTAAGTTGATGCAAGATTCAGCCGCAGGTGAGCAGCGTGTTAGAAATGTGCAATTAGCTGTTAACTTTGCCCGCCACTCTGCACATGGTTGGGATGATGCTGCATTACCAGACGATTATCGTGATATTGCTGAGTTGTTGCGTATGGATGTGGATAGAGTGATGCGACTTGTTGGTGTTCCAACGTTGGTGCCTTAGTAATAAGTGCCGTAATACTACTTGTTTTATTTACAGTTTTTTTAATAAGGAAATACATGAAAAAGTTTTTAATGATGTTAGTTGTTGCATTCACATGCATGAGTTTTTTGGCGCCAGTAGCTGAAGCAAAAAGATTAGGAGGTGGCAGTAGTTTTGGTAAACAACGCTCAATGCCTCAAAAGCAGGCACAAAAAGCCCCAACTTCAAACCCAGCACCAGCAGCACCTGCATCAAATGGTAATAAATGGCTAGGGCCTTTAGCTGGTTTGGCGTTAGGAGCAGGCTTGATGTCACTGTTTTCTGGCGGAGGTATGGCTGGTTTAGGTAACATGTTGAGCTCATTGTTACCTATGCTACTTTTAGGTGGTTTAGCGTTACTTTTATACTCTAAGTTCAAACAGTCTCAGCGACCAGCAATGCAGACTAATATGCCCTATGCAGGCAGTGGTGCTGCGTTCAACAATGCAGAAGCCACACAACGCACGAGTTACAGCGCCAGCATGCCTAGTGCAAGTTTGATACCGCATGACTTTCCAGTAGATAGCTTTTTGCGTAACGCAAAATCATCTTTTATTCGTTTGCAAGCTGCCAATGACCGTAAAGATGCTGACGATATCCGTGGGTACACTACACCAGAAGTTTTTGCTGAGATTGCTATGCAAATGCAAGAACGGGGAGATGCCGTACAAAAAACAGATGTGATTGTGATTGATGCTGAGTTGCTGGAAGTGGCGAATGAAGGTGATTTCACTATCGCTAGCGTACGCTTTAGTGGTCAGTTACGTGAGAACAACGGTGTGCCAGAGAATATTGATGAAGTTTGGCATATACAAAAAAATACGCGTGATACAGAAGCGAAATGGTTGTTAGCTGGTATTCAGCAAGCAACACTACACTAGCTTTGATTTAAAGTGTTAAAACTTAAGGCCTGTGCTCGCGCGCAGGCCTTTTTTTATAGGGTTAACACCATTAATCCCACAACTGAATTGTGTTTAACTGTGTATAATTTATTGAGTTCAGTTTGACCGTATAGGCCTACGTTTGCTTAAGAGAGCATGGTGTGAAAAATTTAAATAAATCGGTTATTGCAACTGCAATTTTTGCCATACTGAACTGTTCTGCTTATGCTGGAGACGATGTGGAAAGTGCTCAAGTGCGTATCCGTGAGCTTGAGAAACAGATGCAGCAAATGGCTGAACAGTTAAAGGCTGTGCAAGCTCAATTGGCTAAAAGTAGCCAAGAAAATACCGCTGAAAAAGATGCGCCAAAAGTAACAGCTAAAAACGTTGCGCAAGGCAATCCAGTTGAGGCGAGTTTTAAGAATGGCTTGATATTCAAAGACGCAACAGGCGATTGGTCTTTACGCCTTTTTGCTAGGGCACAGGTTGATTACCGTCATTTTTCTCCAGACGAAGTGGCTGCTGATACGTTTAGTATGCGTCGTGCCAGAATAGGCGTGAATGCTAATTTCTACGATGACTTTTCGTTGCGTATTGAAGGTGAGTTTTCTGAGTCTCCTGCAAGAATGAATGATGGTTATCTTGATTACACGCATTTCAAATCCGCCATGATTCGTCTAGGGCAATTTAAAACGATGTATGGGTTAGAGCGTTCGCAAGGTGCAATGGACTTGAACTTTATGGAACGTGCTATGACAGAAAGTCTGTTAGGTTCAGTATTTGATCGAGGAATAATGCTGCATGGGGCTCCACTGTTAGGCACGTATTATCATTTAGCTTATGTGAACGGTAGCGGCCAGAATACTGACGAGTCTAATGTGGCGACAGCCACCAAGAGTGATGGTAAAGATTGGTCATTACATGCGGTTGCAGATTTAGCACAGTGGGCGGGCTGGAAAGATCATGTAGTGCATGTGGGTGGTTTTCATGCAGAAGGTAAGCAAGCCGCGGGTTCTTCAATACCCACCTTACGCACTGATGGGCGAGGTGCGACGTTCTTTTCAACTTCTGCAACGGGTAATAATACGTTTAAGAATCCGGTTTATCGCAGTTTAAACGGCTTTGAAAGTTCTTTAGCCTATGGATCAGTCAAATATCAGGGTGAATATGTCCTTGCCAATTTTGATGGAGAAGGATTTAATCGGAATATGACCGCCTGGTACACCAGCTTACAATGGTTGGTATTCGGTGAGCAATATTCAAGCATGTACACAAATGGTGCATTTGTGGGTATTACACCGAAAAATAACTTCCGTTATGGTCAAGGTGGATGGGGTGCTTTAGAGCTAGGTGCGCGTTATACTCATTTTGATGCATCTGATTTTAAAGCCGTTGCAATTGCTGCCAATTACACTGATGTTGCTAGCGAATGGACCTTAGGTGCTAAATGGGTGCTTAATCCAAATGCACAAGTTCAGTTAAATTACGTTAATACCCGTTTTGGTTCACCTATTACAGTCAATGGTAAAGCCGATGATCAGGAAAATGCCATGGATATGCGAGTGCAGTTTGCTTTTTAAGCGTCTCATTTAGCTAGACAGGTATAAGAAGCACTAAAAGTAAAAAAGAGAGCTTAAATGTTCAGAATATTATGGATTTACACGTTGCTAATGGCCGTATTGGTAGGATGCGGAAAATCAGATGATGCAGTTTATGCGCCTACTTTTAGTGAAAAAGCTAAAGATGGTTTGAAAGAGTATGTTGTTGGTATTCATCCACTACATAATCCACAGCGATTAATGGAAGTTTATGGGCCGATTATTGAATATATCAACCTTCAGATTCCAGAGGTGCGCTTTCGATTAGAGGCCTCACATGACTATGCTGCATTTGATAAAAAAATGGATGCAGGCTATTTTGATTTTTCTATGCCGAACCCTTATCAAACAGTGCGTTCACTAAAGCATGGTTATCATGTTTTTGGAAAAATGGGCGATGATGAAAACTTTCGCGGCATTATTTTGGTGCGTAAAGATAGCAAGATTGAGAAAGTTACAGACCTTAAAGGTAAGGCGGTATCTTATCCAGCACCGACAGCTTTAGCAGCAACCATGATGCCACAGTATTATTTACACACGCATGGTATTGATGTGAACAAAGACATTGAAAATCGTTATGTGGGTTCGCAGGAGTCTTCTATTCTGAATGTATTGCGTGGCCACGTTGCCGCTGGGGCAACTTGGCCAGTACCTTGGAATAGCTTTAGTGCAGAGCATCCAGAAATGGCTAGTCAGCTAGAAATTAAGTGGCAGACCGAGCCTTTGCAAAATAATGCATGGGTTGTGCGCAAAGATGTTGCGCCTGAAATTGCAGATAAATTCAAAAAAGCATTATTTAGCTTAAATGAGTCTGAGCAAGGTAAGCGTATGTTGGAGCGTTTACCTATTTCTCGTTTTGAAGAAGCTAGTGATAAAACTTATGCCCCTGTAGAGCAATTTTTAACCCAATTCTCTAAGCAAGTGCGAGTGGTTGAATGGTAAAAGAGACTAATGCTCGTGCGCCAGTTTTGAAGCGCATAAGAGATTACTACCAATCATCAATTAAGCATCAGTTGGTGCTGTCTTATAGTTTAGCTGCGGTGTTGATTATTTTAATTTTTAGTGCATTGATGTTGGTGCATCAGCGTAATTTTCTATATCAAGCTACTCAGAATCAGGCGCAAGAGATGGCACATGCTTTAGCGTCAAGCAGCACCAGTTGGGTTTTAGAAGATGATGTAGCTGGTTTGCAGGAAGTGACTTTTGGTTTTTCCACTCAGCCTGATTTGAAGTTTGCTTTTGTGCTTTCTTTACAGGGTGAAGTTCTGGCCGCAACTGATGAGCGTCAAGTCGGCCGCTATGTGAATGATGCATTGAGTTTAAAGTTGCTTGCATCACTAGCAGAGCCAGTGGTGTTAGTGAATAGGACTGGAGTTGTTGACGTTGCTGTTCCTGTGATGGCGGCTAATCGGCACATAGGTTGGTCGCGTGTTGCGCTTTCTCATCAATCCGCCAATGATAATTTATTCCATATTGCTTATGTAGGGCTTGGTTTTGTTGTTTTTGCTTTATTGCTTGCCTATTTTATTGCAAAAAATCTTGCTAATAGATTTAGCCGCAGATTAGATCACTTAATATCAACAACTCAATTAGTAGAGCAGGGTTTGCGGAGCGAGCGTGCCTCGCTTACTTTCAATGATGAGGTTGGACAGTTGGCACATAGTTTTAATGCCATGCTAGATACCTTGCATGATTCTGAGGTTAAGCTTGGTCGGCTTAATAGACTTTATGCGGCATGGATAGCATGTAATGAAATCACCACACAAAATCATCACGAAACCGAATTGTTGAATGGTATTTGTCAAGAATTGGCAAAACAGGTGCCATTTGAATTGGTATGGATTGGAGTGCCTGATTCAGATGGGTGGGTGACTATTCACGCAGTAGCAGGGGCGGGTATCGACTATTTAGACGGCATTAGAATTTCAGTCGATGCTAATAAGGTTGAGGGTAGAGGGCCTTTAGGTACTGCAATACGTGAAGGAAAGTATTCCGTATTTAATGATTTTTTGAATACCCCTGAATCTGCGTTTTGGGCTGATCGCGCTGCACGACATCACTTTAAGGCCGCAGCAGCATATCCTATATTTAAAAGTGGAAAATGCTATGGCGGGATAGGTGTTTATTCCTCAGAGGTGAATTTTTTTACACCTGAACTGAGTAGCTTGATGAATGGTTTGTCTGAAGATGTTTCATTGGCCTTAACGAACCTAGAGCTTGAGAAACAACGGCAATCCAATATGGTGCAGTTAGAGCGCGCAGCAAAAGTGTTTGAATATAGTAAAGAGGCGATATTAGTTACAGATGCTGATAGTCAAATCATTTCTGTAAACCGCAGTTTTACTGAAATTACAGGCTATCAGGTTGAAGACGTGATGGGGCGTACGCCGAAAATGTTTTCATCTGGTCGCCATGATAATGAATATTACAAGCTCATGTGGGATGCCATTATTCAAAAGGGTAGTTGGCAAGGTGAAATTTGGAATAAACGTAAAAATGGTGAAATTTACCCAGAAGACTTAACGGTTATTTCTGTAAAAAATGATTCTGGAGAGTTAGTTAATTTTATTGCGATTTTTAGTGATATTTCTGAACGTAAAATGGCAGAAGATCGTATTCTACAACTCGCTCATTATGATGTGCTTACCGGATTACCCAATCGCGTATTGTTTATTGATCGTCTTTCTCAGTCACTCATACAGGCACAACGAAATCATACTAAAGTGGCCTTATTGTTTTTAGACTTAGATCGCTTTAAGCACATTAATGATACTTTGGGTCACGATGCAGGCGATCAGTTGTTGAAGATGGTTTCTTCACGCTTAATGGAATGTGTGCGTGAGCAAGATACTGTTTCTAGGCAGGGTGGTGACGAGTTTATTGCGGTGCTTCCGGATACGGATGCAGCTGGTGCCGCTTTGGTGGCGAATAAAATGTTAGAGCTGGTTATTCAGCCTTATAAAATTGCGGAGCACATTTTACATATCTCTTCTAGTATTGGTATTGCGATTTATCCTGATCAGGCAAAAGATGCTGATACATTAATTAAACTGGCTGATGTGGCGATGTATGAAGCTAAAGCTGCTGGTCGTAATCGCTATATGTGCTTTGAGCCGAGTATGAATAGTGAAGCTTATGAGCGCTTGACGTTAGAAAATAGTTTACGTGTGGCATTAGAGCGTAACGAGCTAGAGCTTTATTATCAACCCCAAGTCGATTTAATAGACAATCATATTGTGGGGTGTGAAGCCTTAATACGCTGGCATCATCCAGAACGCGGCATGATTTCGCCAGCAATGTTTATTCCATTGGCTGAAGAAACGGGGTTGATTGGTCCCATTAGTGATTGGGTGTTACAACAAGCGGTGCAGCAATGTAAGGATTGGCGTGACAAGGGTTTGCCTGATTTAGTTGTCGCGGTGAACTTATCCGCACTGCAATTCCGTGAAGGTAACTTGCAGGAACAAGTGAGAGGTTTGTTAGCAGAGAACGACTTGCCAGCTGACATGATAGACCTTGAGCTCACAGAGGGTATTTTGATGGAAGGTGTTGAGCGCACTTTGCTTACCTTGCGTGAGCTAAGAGATTTAGGGGTTGGAATATCTATTGATGATTTCGGTACGGGTTATTCTTCTCTGTCTTACTTGAAGCGCTTTCCTATTCGCAAGCTCAAAATCGATCAGTCTTTTGTACGCGATGTGATACTAGATAGCAGTGATGCTGCGATGGTAAGAACGATTATTGTGATGGCGCATAGCTTGAATCTTCACACTATTGCTGAAGGTGTAGAAACCAAAGAGCAGGCAGAGTTTTTACGTGAAGTAGGTTGTGAACGTGCGCAGGGCTACTTGTTCGGTCGCCCTATGCCAGCGGGTGATTTTGCCGCACTATTCAAAAAGTAGTGTGTTTGCGTGTGAATTAAAAGCTGACATTAAGCCTATAGGCTTGCATGGTAAAATCTCGCTCCATGAATGCGCAAAAGCCTGAAAAACAAAAAACCTCATCTTTCAATACTGCCGATTTAAATACTGCTTTGCAAAGCAGTATGTTGGTAGATCGCCATGCTTTACGTAGAAAAATGCGTGATGTAGCAGACTTGCAGAAGTTGGCAGATGAAAAGTCTTACTTAAAGGCGCAACGCCTGTTAGGTGAGATTGCGCAAAAACTACATGCTTCTCAGCAAAAATTTAATGCTCGCTTACAGCATTTACCCAAACCTGAATACCCACTAGAGCTCCCTGTTAGTGGTAAAAAAGATGAAATTGCCACTGCTATTAGCAAGCACCAGGTGGTGATTATTTGCGGTGAAACGGGTTCTGGAAAAACCACGCAAATCCCTAAAATTTGTTTGGAGCTGGGAAGAGGGGTATCTGGTTTAATTGGCCATACCCAACCACGCCGAATTGCTGCACGCTCGGTGGCTTCACGTATTGCTCAAGAGTTGCAAAGTCCGTTGGGTGAGGTGGTGGGCTATAAAGTGCGCTTTAACGATAAGCTTTCTGAATCCAGCTACGTTAAGTTGATGACAGATGGTATTTTGCTGGCAGAAACACAAGGGGATAAGTTTCTTAATGCGTATGACACCATCATTATCGATGAGGCACATGAGCGTAGCTTGAATATCGACTTTCTGCTCGGCTATCTAAAGCAGTTACTCCCTAAGCGCCCTGATTTAAAAATCATTGTGACATCGGCGACGATAGATGCAGATCGATTTTCGCAGCACTTTAACGGCGCGCCAGTAATTGAGGTTTCTGGCCGAACCTACCCAGTTGAGGTGCGCTATCGTCCGCTGGGCAAAGCAGGTTTCCGCGCCAAAGAATCAGCAGAAGCTGAAAACTCACAGTTTGATCTAGATGATGAGACGATCTTTGGTATTGCGCGCAAAGCTAAAACAGAGGCACGCTGGCTAGAAGAAGATGACGAAGAAGAAGCCATTGAAGAAGCTATTCTAGATGCCGCAGATGATTTGTTGCGTCAGGGAGATGGCGATATTCTAGTATTTTTGCCTGGTGAGCGTGAGATTCGTGATGTGGCTGACCATTTACGCAAATATCAAGGCCGCTCAGTCAAGCTTAAACACATAGAAGTATTGCCGCTGTTTGCGCGTTTAAGCATAGAAGATCAGCAGAAGATTTTTAAGCCGCACAGCTTGCGTCGTATTGTATTGGCCACCAACGTGGCGGAAACCTCGCTCACGGTGCCAGGCATTAAATACGTTATTGATGCTGGCCTAGCAAGGGTGAACCGTTACAGCACGCGTGCCAAAGTTGAGCAGTTGCAGATAGAGAAAATTAGCCAAGCCGCAGCTAAACAGCGTGCAGGACGTTGTGGTCGGGTTTCTAATGGCATTTGCGTACGATTGTATTCTGAAGAGGATTTTAACGGTCGACCAGAATTTACCGAGCCAGAAATACTGCGTAGTTCATTAGCTTCAGTGATTTTACGTATGGCCGCTTTACGCTTAGGTGATGTAGCTGAGTTCCCCTTTATTGAAGCACCAAGTAGTCGTTTAATTACTGATGGTTATCAGTTGTTGCAAGAGCTGGGCGCGGTTGATAGCCGTCGTCAGATTACCGAAACAGGTTTGCAGCTCGCCAAGCTGCCATTAGATCCGCGCGTTGGTCGCATGATTCTTGCGGCTAAACGTGAGCACTGCTTGCAGGAAATTTTGATTATCGCCAGTGTGCTGAGCATACAAGATCCGCGCGAAAGGCCAATGGATAAACGCGAAGCGGCAGATAATGCGCATGCTAAGTTTGCTGGTGAGGGCTCGGATTTTATGAGCTACCTCAAACTGTGGGATTTCTTTGACAATGCCCTTAAAACTAAAAAATCGAACAAAGACTTACTCAATCAATGTCATAGTAATTTCCTATCATTCTTGCGCTTAAAAGAGTGGCGCGAGTTACATGGTCAAATCAAGCAGATTACCGATGAGATGGAGTTTAAGCTGAACGAAAAAGAGGCCAATTTTGAGCAAATTCACAAGGCATTATTGGCAGGCTTATTAGGTAATATCGGCTTTAAAGACGGTGAGTCTGAAAGTTATCAAGGCGCGCGGGGTATTCGCTTCCATATTGCGCCAGGGTCTGCGCTCAAGAAAACACGCCCTAAATGGGTAATAGCTGCTGAATTGGTAGATACCAGTAAGTTATACGCACGTTGTGTAGCAAAAATAGAGCCTGACTGGATAGAGCCATTGGCACGAGGTTTGACGGAGAGCCAATACACTGACCCACGTTGGGACAGAAAAATGGGAATGGTGAACGCTTGGGAGCGCGTGTCTTTGTATGGCCTGACCATTATCCCTAAACGTCGCGTACATTACGGCCCCATCAACCCACAAGAATCGCGAGAGATATTTATTCGTGAAGCATTGGCGAACGGTGAGTTTGATACCAGAGCGGCATTTTTTACCGCCAATGAGCGTTTGATTGCGGAGGTAGAAGAGTTAGAACATAAGGCACGCCGACAGGATGTGCTGGTGGATGAACACCAATTATTTGCATTTTATGATGCAAAAATTCCTGCAGATATCTTTCAGGCTGCGACCTTTGAAAAATGGCGCGAGACCGCTGAGAAAGACAACCCACGATTGTTGTATCTGACGCGTGATGACTTGATGCGGCATGGTGCGGATGCGGTTACTGCGGTGCAGTTTCCTGAAAAAATTGTTTTAGATGGCGTAGAAGTACATCTTAAATATCGCTTTGAACCTGGTCATATATTAGACGGTGTGACAGCGACTATTCCATTAGCCTTATTAAACCAGCTTAATTCACTGCAAACCGAATGGTTGGTGCCAGGCATGTTACGTGAGAAGCTTACCTATTTAATTAAGGCATTGCCTAAAACTTTTAGGCGGGTATGCGTGCCCATTCCGGAGTTTGTGACCAAGTTCTTAGAGCATAACAAGGTGGGTGAGGGTGCGATTAAGTCGGTATTAGCAGCACACATACAGCGCGAAACTACTTTAAAAATATCCATAGAAGATTGGATTGAAGCTACGCCAGCACACTTGTTGATGAATTTTAGTGTGGTGGATGATGCTGGTCGTGAGTTGGCGATGGGGCGTGACTGGAACGGGTTGAAGAAGCAATTAGGTTCAGCAGCACAGCTCACTTTTAGGAATACTTCGCCAGATATAGAGAAAACAGGGTTAAAACAGTGGGATTTTGGCGATTTGCCGCAGACCTTAAGTTTTGAGCGTGACGGGCTTAAAGTAACGGGTTATCCAGCTTTAGAGGATGAGGTTGATAGCGTTTCGGTAAAATTATTTGATACCGAACGAGAGGCTGAGTTAAGCCATCGCAAAGGTATATGTCGTTTAATGCGGTTTGAGTTGAAAGAGCAAATGAAGCAGCTAGAAAAAAGTCTGCCTAATTTCAATCAATACGCGCTGACTTTACGCAATGTGATGTCACCTGATGATTTGCGTGAGGATATGATTGCTGCAATTTCCGATCGAGCCTTTATTGGTGAAGATGATTTGCCACGGACCAATGCAGATTTTATGAAATTAAAGCAGCGTGCCAGAACGCGCTTGCCTGCGGTGAGTGAAGCTGTGGCAAGGCAAGCACAGACAATAGCTACCGAATATCAGTTATTGATGGCTAAACAAGGGCAAATGGCGGCGACAGTGAATCGCTTAAAGCGTGATTTAGAGCAGCAAGTAGGCATGCTGGTATACAAAGGATTCTTTACTCAAACGCCTTGGGCTAACTTGCAGCATGTGCCGCGTTATTTAAAAGCACTTAGATTAAGAATTGAGAAGCACCCAGCTAACCCTGAGCGTGACGGTAAAAATGCCGGTAGCGTTGGCTTGTTGTGGCAAAAGTGGCAAGACAAAGTGAATGCACTTAATCAGGCACACTTGGATATTCCTCAGGCATTACAAGACTATCGTTGGTTGATTGAGGAGTTAAGAGTGTCTTTGTTTGCGCAAGAGCTGAAAACGCCTTTTCCAATATCAATCAAAAGGTTAGAGAAGACTTGGCAAGACATGCGCCTTTAATGCTGATAGAGAGTAGTCAATCGGCATTTATGCAAGAAAGTCCTCCATCATCAGGGCGTGGTGATGCCTTGATCCGCATTAATATTAGCCGCAATACGTTGATCGCATTTTTGCTTTCATTATTCATTCATGCTTTGATTTTTTTTACTGTACCCAAAATTGAGTTTGATACGGCGTCGGCCCCACCACGACAAACCATAGAGGTGAGCTTAGCACCTCCTAAGCCTGTAAAACCGCTCGTTGTGCCCGAAATTCCAGTGCCAAAAGCTAATCCTAAGCCAACTGAAAAAGCTAAACCAAAGGTTGCTAAAGTCATCACCCAGAAATCTAATACTTCAGCTAAACCAGTATTTACTGTGCCAGATGAAGTTACTCCCATTGCCAAGCCTGCATCTGAGCCCGTATTGCCCAAAGAAGATTTTCCTACAGATATGGCCTCTTATGTGAGGGCTAAACAAGCGCAGCGACAGGCTGCAGAGTCAGATGCGGCAAGGCAGAATGCCGAAGCCTCTGCTCGAGAGCGTGGGCCAAGTGAAGCGCAAATGCGTGAAGAAAGAATTAAGCGTAATTTGCAAACGGGCACAAATGGTATTTTTGAGATTACAAACTTGAGTAGTCGTCATGGCGGTTTTGCGTTTCGAGGCTGGACGAATGATTACAGCAGTTCCAGAAGACAGTTCTTTGAGGTGGAAGCGAGCAGTGGGCAGGACATCAGGCTAGTGATGGTTAAAAGAATGATTGGGTTAATACGTGAGCATTATCAAGGTGATTTTAATTGGGACTCACACCGGCTTGCCCGTGTGGTGATTTTATCCGCAAAACCTGAAGATAACGCAGGCTTAGAAGATTTTATGATGATGGAATTCTTTGGGGCTAATTATAGAAATGTTAACTGAGTTACTTTTCGTCCGAATGGCCAATAGTTCCTAGTAGTAATCGAACCAAACCGTAAGCGACCCATGAAATAAAGCGTTTGAACATGCTGATTTTCACCCACTCCTGTAGCGCAATGCGGTAAGCACCTTCCTTTATTGATTCCATAATGCTGCTACGTAGCTCTAAGGCGAGCGTGTTGTTTTGCACAATAATATTGGCTTCGTGACCAAGTAATAAACTAAAAGGGTCAATATTGGATGAACCAACTGTAGCCCAATGACTATCAATCACCGCGACTTTGCTGTGCATAAAGCTTTTGCGGTATTCGTATATTTCAATATGGTTTTTTAGGAACACATTGTAAAAAACATGAGTCGCGAACATTAAAAAATACTCTTTGCGACCTTGCAGTAAAAGTTTTACATTTACGCCTCGTTTCGCTGCATCTATCAATGCTTTTCTGAATTTTCTACCCGGTACGAAGTAAGCGTTGGCAATAATGATTTCTGATTTTGCTTGAGCAATGGCACTTAAATAAGCATGCTCAATATCGCGTCTATGTAATACGTTGTCACGGATAACAAAAGTGGCTGACACATCATTTGTGATGTTAATCGGCAGACTTTGCGATGCTGTGTTGGTGATTACGTGTTTTTTTAAGTGAGCCCAAGCGACACGACGCCATAAGTTTTGTACGTTTTTTGAAATGACTGGGAGTAGAGCGCCTTCAATGTGTAAAGCATAGTCTATGCGTGGCGGCATTTGCTCTGGCGTGTTGTAGTCGTCAATAATGTTAATACCACCGACAAAGGCAAGATTATTGTCGAATACTGAAACCTTACGATGTAGGCGGCGTAAACGTGATCTTTTAAAAGTCCATGGTGAAATTTTAGGCCTATAAAACATCACTTGTACGCCTGATGCTTCTAAATCTTCAACAAATAACTTTGTTAAATCTTTGCAACCAAAACCATCTAGTAATAGATGAACACGAACGCCGCGTTGTGCTGCTTGTTTTAGAGCTTGAGCTATAAGCAGACCAACTTTGTCTTCTACATAAATATAGGTTTGCAGATAAATTTCAGTGTTTGCATGATGAATAGCAGATTCAAGTGCAGGAAAGTACTCCGCACCATTACGCAATAGTTGGATTTGATTGCCACTGACAAAGTGTTTCATGATTTTGTGAGCGTTGCGGTGAGCATGGCGTGATCAGAAATTTTAAGAAAATGTGCGCCAGAATGAACTTCTGCATGCTTAATCTGAAAGCCTCGTACATAAATACGATCTAGGCTCAATAGTGGCAACCAAGAAGGAAAACTACGTGCATGTTTGCCTGTATGGTGCTCAAATACTTCGCGAGCATGTAAGCTTTCTGCAAACAAACGTCCTGAGCGCATTCCCCAGTCGTTAAAGTCACCTGCAATAATTAAAGGTGATGTGGCTGGAATATGTTGTTTAACATAATCTGCCACTGTTTGTAATTGCTCGCGCCGCCATTTAGCAAACAAGCCAAGATGGACGCAAATGGCGTGCAAGGGTTCATTCCAGTTGGGTATGTTAATTTCACAATGCAACATGCCACGTTCTTCAGTGGCATGCGCGGAAATATCAATGTTGCTGGTTTTGATGATAGGGTATTTAGACAGTAACGCATTGCCGTGATGCCCTGCAGGATAAACAGAGTTTTTGCCATAAGCATATTCTGGCCAAGCCGCTTCCGCTAAATACTCAGCTTGTCCAGTGCTTGGCCAAGCCTCAAAACGTTTGCTGTGATGAATATGTTCATCACGTACCTCTTGTAAAAAAACAATGTCGGCATGTAATTTTCTTAATATGTCGCGCTGGTGGTGCAAGGCAAAGCGGGCATTAAAGTGCGTAACGCCTTTGTGAATATTAAAAGTAGCAATGCGTATAGTATTGTGCAAAATTTGTTTATTAAGTTGGTTAATCTTTAGTTTCTGGCAAAAGAGACATTAAAACTTTCAATACCATTAAATTCTGCCAGTTTTTGCGAAATATCAGGGATAGATAAATCAGCATGTTTTTGTCTTGAAATAGCAGCAAAGCTCCATTCGGATTTTCCATTATTAGCTTTAACAACAAATGTACCTGAAGCAATGTTGTAACCAGCAAGTTTTAAATCTCTTTTTAGATCCTGTTCTGATGGCTTAAAATCTTGTTTATAGATTAGTGTAATGGATATAGCGTGGTGAGTGGGAAGCCAGTTTTCGAGTTTTGAAATCCACAACATGACTAATGCAGAAAGTAATGAAAGTAAGATTGCTGCAGCATAAAAACCTATTCCTACAAGTATGCCTATCGCAGAAGCTAGCCAAATAGAGGCAGCTGTTGTAAGGCCACTGATACTAAAACCTTCTTTAATAATCACACCTGAGCACAGAAAACCAATGCCGGTGACAATGCCTTGAATCACTCTGGTGACGTCAGGATTGGTAGGTATTTTGGCATGGCCACCAAACCATAGCTCAGGGTAGCCTACAAATACAGTTAATCCTGCTGATGCCATACATACTAGCCCGTAAGTACGCATGCCTGCGGCACGGCCATGATACGAGCGTTCATAACAAACCAACAAGCCAAGAAATAA